>NZ_JBYCKI010000208.1:0-19521 GCF_057473305.1 Thiomonas sp. TH-17 | reverse complement strand
GCCATTTGCAGCATGTCGTTGCGCTTTTTCTCGCCGCCGGAAAAACCTTCGTTGACCCCGCGCTGCAGGAACTTCTCGTCCATGCCGAGTTCACGCATCAGCGCTTTGACCTGTTGCAGGAATTCCATCGCGTCCAGCTCGGGCAGACCGCGGTGTTTGCGCTGCGCGTTGAGCGCGGCCTTGAGCAGGTAGACGTTGGACAGGCCGGGAATCTCCACCGGGTACTGAAACGCGAGGAACAGCCCGGCAAGCGCGCGCTCCTGCGGCGGCAGCGCCAGCAGATCCTGGCCGTCGAAGCGCACCGTGCCGCCGCTGACGCGGCAGAGATCGCGCCCGGCGAGCACTTGCGCCAGCGTGGTCTTGCCCGATCCGTTGGGCCCCATGATGACGGCGACCTCGCCGGGGGCGATGTCGAGATCGATGCCATTGAGCACCCGTTTGCCGTCGATTTCGGCCTGCAGGCCACGGATTTGCAACAGCGGCTGCGTCGCTTGCGGTTGAAGCTTGGCTGGCATTTGCATTTTCATTTCCTCTTTGGCGTTTCAGCCCACGCTGCCTTCGAGGCTCACGCCCAGCAGCTTCTGAGCCTCGACGGCGAATTCCATCGGCAGTTGTTTGACCACTTCCCGGGCGAAGCCGCCGACGATCAGCGCCACCGCGTCCTCCGCGGAAATGCCGCGCTGCATACAGTAAAAAAGCTGGTCTTCGCCGACGCGCGAGGTCGTCGCCTCGTGCTCGACCTGCGCGCTGGGGTTGCGCACTTCGATGTAGGGAAAGGTGTGCGCGCCGCAGCGGTCGCCGATCAACAGCGAGTCGCACTGCGTGTAGTTGCGCGCCCCTTCGGCCTTGGGCAGCACCTTGACCAGGCCGCGGTAGGTGTTGCTGCCCCGTCCTGCAGAAATGCCTTTGGAGACGATGGTGCTTCGGGTGTTGCGGCCGATGTGGATCATCTTGGTGCCTGTGTCGGCCTGCTGGAAATGGTTGGTCAGCGCCACCGAATAGAACTCGCCGACCGAATCGTCGCCGCGCAGCAGCACGCTCGGATACTTCCAGGTGATCGCCGAGCCGGTTTCCACTTGTGTCCAGGAAATGTGCGAGCGGGCGCCGCGGCATTCGCCGCGCTTGGTGACGAAGTTGTAGATGCCGCCCTTGCCGTCCTTGTCGCCGGGGTACCAGTTCTGCACCGTCGA
Organism: Thiomonas sp. TH-17; assembly: GCF_057473305.1. Taxonomy (NCBI): domain Bacteria; kingdom Pseudomonadati; phylum Pseudomonadota; class Betaproteobacteria; order Burkholderiales; genus Thiomonas; species Thiomonas sp. TH-17. The sequence continues at coordinate 18,331 of NZ_JBYCKI010000208.1, read as the reverse complement.
GTACTTCACCCGCGCATCGTCGAGGGCGATGATTTCCACCACGGCGGCATGAAGCTGGTTTTCATCCCGTCGTGGCGCGGTGCAGCCTTCCAGGTACGAGACCTGCGCGCCCTCGTCGGCGATGATCAGCGTGCGCTCGAACTGGCCGCTGTCCTTGGCGTTGATGCGGAAGTAGGTGGACAGCTCCATCGGGCAGCGCACGCCCTTGGGGATGTAGACGAAGCTGCCATCGGTGAACACCGCGGCGTTGAGCGCGGCGAAAAAATTGTCTCCCGGCGGCACCACCGTCCCGAGGTATTGCTGCACCAGTTCAGGGTGGTTTTGCACCGCATCGGAAAATGAACAAAAAATGATGCCGTGCTGCGCCAGCTTGTCTTTGAAAGTGGTGGCCACCGACACCGAATCGAACACCGCATCCACCGCCACCCCAGCCAGTGCGGCGCGTTCGTGCAGCGGGATGCCGAGTTTTTCATAGACGCGCAGCAACTCCGGGTCGACCTCGTCGATGCCCCTGGGCGAGGTGGCGCGCCTGGGTGCGGCGTAGTAGTGAATGGCCTGGTAATCGATCGGCGGATGGTGGATCTTGGCCCAGGTCGGCTCGGTCATGTTCAGCCAGTGCCGATAAGCCTTCAGGCGCCAGTCGAGCAGGAAATCCGGTTCGTTCTTTTTGTTCGAAATCAGCCGGATGATGTCTTCGTTCAGGCCTTTCGGGGCAAGGTCGGACTCGATCGGCGAGATGAAGCCAGCGGCATAATCGCGTTCGAGAAATTCGACCAGTGAGGGATTGCTCTGGCTCATGCGGTCTCTCCTTGGCTGGGCTTGCGCAGCGTTCAGACAGCTTGCGTCGACGTGCGGGCGATGACGGCGCGTCTCACGCCCGAAGCCAGAACCATCTGGCAGACATGCTCCAGACGCTCCACATGCTCGAAGGCATCCCAGGGCGAGCGACCGATGGCCACCACGCCATGCCGATCCAGGCCGACGATGTGCGGCATGGGTCCGAACTGCGGCTCAAAGGCTTCGACGCACGCCGCGGCAAGCTCTTCGCTGGTGGCGGGCAGCGCGCCCACGTTCTTGCCCACCCTGCTGTAGCGCGTGACTTCCGGAAACGTCTCGCATAACTCGCGCAGATCATGACCGGCGTACATGGCCGCCACGATATGTGTGGGGTGCAGGTGCAGCACCGTGTCATACCCGGCATGGAGCCTTGCCTGCAGCAAGCGATGCAGGGCGTATTCACCCGACGCCCCTTGGGGAACGGGCCCATTGGCGAGCTGCTCGGCGCTGACGCGCAGCATCTGCTCGGGCCGCAAGCGCGCCTTCACCACGCCGCTTTGCGAAATCCACAGGCCATCACCGTCTTCGGCACGCACCGAGATGTTGCCGTCGCGATGCGTGATCCAGCCCCGTGCATAGGCGGCGTGCATGACTTCGCAGGCTTGGTCAAGGCGGGCATCGCGGCCTGCGGCGATTTGGATAGGATCGGAATGGAGAATGGTCATGGCGGTCTTGAGATGAAGTGGGTCAATCCGGATCGGCAACGAATGCGTGCCGCCTCACTGCGAGCCGTCTCACGGCCCGATTTATTGTGGTTTTCAATTTACCACTTATGTCATTCCCTGACTAGGCGCTTCTGTTATCCCTGCCGCAAATGATGGAATGCCGAAGAGGCGTGCGCCGCAGACCGACGCAAGATCGGCGCGTGCTGCGCATACTTCCTCGTGATGTCGCCTGCCAAGCGGGGGGCGCAGCGCAGGCGTGGAGGCGCGTTTCCTCGGCTTCAGGCGGGAGCCGGGAGATGCGGTTGAGTGGGGGAATCGTTCTGCATCGCGAGTTCGGCCCGTAGGCTGTCGAGGTCGCGGCCGATGCTGACCACGGCCTGCACGCGGCCGCCCAGCAGGTAGCGGGCAAGGTAGCTGCCGCTGACGGGGTCGCCCTCTTCCTCGATGGCGTCCCATTGCGCGGCGTGGCCCACGTAAGAAAGGGTCACGTCGCCGTGCTGGCTCCAAAAAAAAGGAACGGCGGTGAAGACTTCGGCAAACCCGAGCATATTGCGCGCGGCGGTCTTGCCCTGCGCCTGCGCCACCGTCCAATGCTCGATGCGCAGACGCGCGCCGCTGCGTGCATCGGGCCAGTTCGCCACATCGCCCGCCGCCCAGATGCCTGCGTCGGCAGCCAGCCCCGCATCGATGACGATGCCATTGTCCACGCGCAATCCAGCCTGCGCGGCGAGCGCAGTATCAGGCCGCACTCCCACGCCCATGATGACCAGATCGGCGGGCAGGGCCTCGCCGTTGTCGAGGGTCACCCCATGCGCGTCGATCAACGCGGGCCTGTGCCCGAGGTGGAACACGCTGCCTAGCGCTTCATGCAAGCTGCGGACAAACCCGGCCAGGCGCAGACCGAACACCCGCTCCAGCGGATGCGCCTCGGGCGCGACGACGTGGACTTCAATGCCGTGCGCCCGTAACGAAGCGGCGGCCTCCAGCCCGATAAAGCTCGCCCCGATCACCACGGCGCGGCGCGCGCCTCGCGCCAGCGCGGCCAGGATCGCCTCGGCATCGGCGCGCGTGCGCAGGGTGTGGACCTGCGGCAGATCGGCGCCGGGAATGGGCAATCGGATCGGCTGCGCCCCGGTGGCCAGCAGCAGCGCGTCGTAAGCCAAATCCCGGCCGTTGTCACACCGCACGCGGCGCGCGTGGCGATCCAGCGACAGCGCTCGGGCGTTGACCAAGGTGATGTCGCGTTCGCGCCAGTAGTCGGCGCCGCGCAGCGGCAGCCAGTCCGCGGGCGCCTTGCCCGCCAGGTAGTCCTTGGACAGATTGGGCCGGTCGATCGGCGTGTCGGCTTCACCGACGAGCAAGGTGATGGGCCCGTCATAGCCGCAAGTGCGCAGTTCGGTGGCGGCTGCCTCGCCGGCGGCTCCGGCGCCGACGATCAGCACCGCCTGCGGCTGACGTGGAGGATTGCCGACAGCAGGCGCTGGCCGCGCATCACCCACCCGCACCAGCCCCCCTTGGACGTCCACCTGCCAGCAACGCAGCGGATTCAGCCCCGGCGGCCCGAGGACCGCGCCGCTGCGCAGCGAAAAGCAGGCGTGATGCCAGGGGCAGCGGATGGCGTCGCCAACCACCAATCCCTCGGCCAGCGGGCCGCCATAATGGGTGCAGGTGGCGGAAACCGCGTGGATCTCGGCTCCTCGGCGCACCAGCAGCACCGCTTCGTCGTCGACATGGCCGAGCAGCGGCTGGTCTTCGCGCAGCGCGCCGAGCGCCACGCCGCGGCGCAGATCCGGGCCGTTTTTCTCCAATGATTCGCTCATGGCATCACCTCCGGGTTGCGAGAGTCAGAACTGGCGAGCGGCTCCTCGAACGGCTGCGCGGCAGATGTCACATCGCCTGCGCGGATTTGGCCTTGCGCCTCCAGACGCCGCAGCAGCAGGTGGAAATACACCAGTCCGGCGTCGGGCTGCCAGCGGGAGACCAGCGCCTCGGTCGATGCGGCATCGAGCCGTGCCGGAAGATCGAGCCAGGCAGTCAGATGCTTGTGCGCGCCGACATCGTCGACGGGAAACACGCCGAGCCGACCCATGCCGCGCAGCGCCACGTATTGCGAACTCCAGCGTTTGATGCCGCGCAGGGTGCAAAGCTGGCGCAGCAGTTCGGCGTCGCCGGCCTGTTCGAGCTGCGCCTCAGGCAACTCACCGGCGTCCAGCCGCGCCGCGACGTCGAGCAAATACTGGGCCTTCTGGCGGCTCCATCCCAGGGCATGCAGCGCAGCCGGGTCGATTGCGCGCAGCGCCGCAGGCTGCGCAAACGCATGCAGCGTCGGCGCCTGGGCAGGCGCGGCACCGAAGGCCTGGGCGAGCCGTCCGAGCAAGGCGATGCCAGCGGCGAGGCTCACCTGCTGGCAGGCGATGGCGTTGGCCAGCGCCTCGAACAAGCTGGGAAAACGCGGGGGTTTGAGCCCACGGTAACGCCGCGCCAGAGGAGCCAGCAGCGGATCTCGCGCGGCGCGGGCGTAAAAGCCGCTCAAATCGACATCCAGCCCCAGGATGCGCACGAGCTGCGCGGCCGCCGCCGCGCGTACCCCCGGCCGGTCGCTGCCCGCGCCTTGCAGCCGCACTGCGAGCCGCGGCGCGTCGTCCTCACCTTCCTGGCGGACTTCGACCAGCAGCACGGAATCACCGATCACCAGGCAGCGACGGTAGGTCTGCCCATCCCAGAGGTCGATGCGGTTGCCGGGTTGGCGGTGCAGCGCCCAGACGGTCAAATCCAGGCGAAACGGTCCGCGCGGTTCAAGCCGAATGGGCATGTCGCTCAAGATAGGCTCGCAAGGCCACGGCATTGTTGTGCGCTTCGTCCTTGGCCGCATACAGAAGAGTGGCCTGCGGATGCGCTTTAAGCTCGGCACGCAATCCAGCCACGGTTTCCGGCATGGCGTCCAGTTCGGCAAAGTAACGGCGCTGGAATTCGTCCCACTTGGACGGATCGTGGCCGAACCATTGGCGCAGCGCGCCGCTTGGCGCCAGTTCGCGCTGCCAGTGATCCACCGCGGCTCGCTCCTTGGTGAGACCGCGCGGCCACAGCCCATCGACCAGAACCCGAAATCCGTCCTCGGGAGCAGGATCGGCATAGACGCGTTTGATTCGAATGGATTGGACGGGCATGACGTTCACTTTCTGAGTCAGATTAGCATGGACGAATAGCCCTGACGCGGGCGGGAGTAACTCGGCATTGCATGGCTCCCTTGTGTCCGAGCAGAAGTGTCGCCGGGTCGATCTAGGAGTTGTCCATCGGGCAGGCCCGACCCCGTAGGATGAAGCGAGTGGGGTTGTCGACGGCTGGCGGCGGTCGGTTGTAACCTTGACCTTGGCGCTGCTGACGAGGTCGGCCTAGGTTTGGTGCCGCGAACCCGTCTAGGAGTTGGACCCGCAGTCCTGCGAGCACCCCGTAATGTGACGACGAGCGCGACGCGCTCCGGAGCACGCTCAGTAGAGTTCCATGACGAGGACTGCCTGCGGCGTCGATCAACCGCAAGGAGGTTGTCATGAAAGTCCTTTATCCCCGCTGCGCCGGACTGGATGTACACAAGGACGTCATCGTCGCCTGTGTGCGCTGCGTCACGGCGCCGCAACACCGCGAGGTGCGCAGCTTCGGCAGCACCACCAGCGAGCTTCTGGCGTTGTCGGACTGGCTGGCCGAGCACGGTTGCACCGCCGTAGCGATGGAAGCCACGGGCGTCTACTGGAAGCCGGTCTGGCATGTGCTGGAAGACGAGTTCGAACTCGTGCTGGCCAACCCGCAGCACATCCGTAACGTGCCCGGCCGCAAGACCGACGTCAACGATGCGACCTGGATCGCCGAACTGCTCGCCCATGGGTTGATCCGACCCAGCTTCGTGCCGCCGCGCCAGATCCAGGAACTACGCGACCTCACCCGCACCCGCACCCGCAAGCAACTCGTGCGGGAAGTTGCGCAACATTCACTGCGCATTCAGAAGGTGCTCGAGGACGCCAACCTCAAACTTGAACCGCCCCGAGTTTTAGAGCGCCTCGGATCGCCACCGGCATCACAACTAAAGTAGGGGGCGGGCTTGATCGATCGGCGCATGTATTTCATGCCATCCAGTTCGAAACTCCGTGCCCAATTCAGGGAGGCTCATGTTGACCGAAGGTCATAACGCGCGTGCAAGTCGCTTTGCTTTGGGCACGAGATGGGCACGGATTGGGCACCGTGCCCAAAATGCCGTAGGCAACAAAAAAGCCAAGAACCGCTAAGTCCTTGGCTTCATTGAATAAATTTTGGTTGCGGGGACAGGATTTGAACCTGTGACCTTCGGGTTATGAGCCCGACGAGCTACCGAGCTGCTCCACCCCGCGCCGGAAGCATTGAATCATACTTGAAAACCACCCTTTACGCAAGGCGCTCTTTCGCCTAAGTCTTATCTGGCGATGGGGCGCCTTGCGATCAGGTTTGATCCGAGGCGTTATCGGATTCTGCAGAGTGCAGGGTGCTGTCTTCGAGCGCCTGCAGTTCAGCAGCAGCCTGGGCTGCGCGGTCGGCCTGGTCCATCGCATCCTTCGCCTTGCGCGCTTGATGGAAGGCCAAGCCAGTGCCTGCGGGAATCAGGCGGCCGACGATGACGTTTTCCTTCAAGCCACGCAATGCGTCGCGCTTGCCCATGATGGCGGCTTCGGTCAGCACGCGCGTGGTTTCCTGGAAGGACGCGGCGGAGATGAAGCTGTCGGTGGACAGGCTGGCCTTGGTGATGCCCAGCAGCAGGTTGTTGAAGGTGGCGGGCATCTTGCCATCGCGCAGGAGCTGGTCGTTGCGCGCCAGAACCTGGGAACGCTCGGCCTGTTCGCCCGCGATGTAGTCGGTGTCGCCGGCATCTTTGATTTCCACCCGGCGCAGCATCTGGCGAACGATGACCTCGATGTGCTTGTCGTTGATTTTCACACCCTGCAGACGGTAGACGTCCTGCACTTCGTCAACGATGTAGCGCGCCAAGGCCTCGACGCCCAGCAGGCGCAGGATGTCCTGCGGCTCGGCGGGGCCGTCGACGATCAGCTCGCCCTTGTTGACGACCTGGCCTTCGTGCACCAGCACGTTCTTTTCCTTCGGGATCAGGAACTCATTGGAGTTGCCGTCCAGGTCGGTGATGACCAGGCGGACCTTACCTTTGGTTTCCTTGCCGAAGGAGACGGTGCCGGTGGTTTCGGCCAGCATGCCGGCGTCCTTGGGCGAGCGTGCCTCGAACAACTCGGCTACGCGCGGCAGACCGCCGGTGATGTCGCGGGTCTTCTGGCCTTCCATCGGGATGCGCGCCAGCACCTCGCCGGGGCCCACGTCCTGACCGTCTCGCACCTGAATCAGCGCCCCCACGGTGAAGCCGATGGTCACGGCGTGATCGGTGCCGGGAATCTTGACCTCTTGGCCCTGCTCGTTGAGCAGCTTGACTTGCGGACGCACCACCTTGGCAGAGCCGCGGCGTTTCGGGTCGATGACCACCAGGGTAGACAGGCCGGTGACTTCGTCGACCTGCTTGGCCACGGTCACGCCTTCTTCGACGTTCTCGAACTTGGTCTGTCCCGCGTACTCGGTGATGATGGGACGGGTCAGCGGATCCCAGTTGGCCACCAGAGTGCCGGCCTTGATGACCATGCCGTCCTTGACGAACAGAGTGGCGCCGTAAGGCACCTTGTGGCGCTCGCGCTCGCGGCCGTGGTCGTCGGTGACCAGCACTTCGCCCGAGCGGGTGATGACCACTTGCTCGCCCTTGGTGTTGGTGACGTAGCGCATGGTGGCAGTGAAGCGCACCGTGCCCGCACTCTTGGCTTCCACACTGGAAACCACTGCCGCACGCGACGCCGCGCCGCCGATGTGGAAGGTCCGCATGGTCAGCTGGGTGCCGGGCTCGCCGATTGACTGCGCGGCGATCACGCCAACCGCTTCGCCATTGGTCACCAGCGTGCCGCGGCCGAGATCGCGGCCGTAGCACTTGGCGCAGATGCCGTAGCGGGTTTCGCAGGTCAGCGCGGTGCGCACCTTGATTTCGTCGATGCCGGCGGCCTCAACGAGGTCGAGCATGTCCTCGTCGAGCATCTCGCCCGCGGGCACGATGACGTCTTGCGTCTCGGGATTGATCACGTCGACAGCGGCCACGCGACCGAGCACGCGGTCGCGCAGCGATTCGATGACTTCGCCGCCTTCGACCAGCGCGCGCATATTGGTGCCGTTGGCCGTGCCGCAATCGTGCTCGGTGACCACCAGATCCTGCGTCACGTCCACCAGACGGCGGGTGAGGTAGCCGGAGTTCGCGGTCTTCAGCGCCGTGTCGGCCAGGCCCTTACGCGCGCCGTGCGTGGAGATGAAGTACTGCAGCACGTTCAGGCCTTCACGGAAGTTCGCCGTGATGGGGGTCTCGATGATGGAGCCGTCGGGCTTGGCCATCAGGCCACGCATGCCAGCGAGCTGACGGATCTGCGCGGCGGAACCACGGGCGCCCGAGTCGGCCATCATGTAGATGGAATTGAACGACTCCTGACGCACGTCCTTGCCATGACGATCCTTGACCGTCTGGTTGGAGAGGTGATTCATCAGCGCCTTGCCGACTTCGTCGCCAGCGCGGCCCCAGATGTCCACCACCTTGTTGTAGCGCTCGCCTTGCGTCACCAGACCGGAGGAGTACTGCTGCTCGATCTCCTTGACTTCCTTTTCGGCGCGGGCAATGACCGTGTACTTCTCTTCTGGAATCAGCATGTCGTCGATGCTGATCGAGATACCGGCCTTGGTCGCCAGCGAGAAGCCGGACTGCAGCAGCTTGTCGGCGAAGATCGCGGTTTCGCGCAGGCCGCAGCGGCGGAACGACGCATTGATCAGGCGCGAGATTTCCTTCTTCTTCAGCGCCTTGTTCATCACGCTGAACGGCAGACCCTTGGGCAGAATTTCCGACAGCATCGCGCGACCCACGGTGGTTTCCACCACGGCGGTCTTGGGGGTGAAGCTGCCCGTGGCCTTGTCTTTTTCGTACTCGGTCAGACGCACGCTGACACGGCTGGTGATTTCAACCTGCTTGGCGTCGAGCGCGCGGTGCACTTCGGCCACGTCGGCGAACACGATGCCCTCACCGCGGCCATTGATGCGCTCGCGGGTGGCGTAGTACAGGCCCAGCACCATGTCCTGCGACGGCACGATGGACGGCTCGCCGTTGGCCGGGAACAGGATGTTGTTCGAAGCCAGCATCAGCGCGCGCGCCTCCACCTGCGCCTCGAGCGACAGCGGCACGTGCACGGCCATCTGGTCGCCGTCGAAGTCGGCGTTGAACGCGGCGCAGACCAGCGGGTGCAGCTGGATGGCCTTGCCCTCGATCAGCATGGGCTCGAAGGCCTGAATGCCCAGGCGGTGCAGCGTTGGCGCGCGGTTGAGCATCACGGGATGCTCGCGGATCACGTCTTCGAGAATGTCCCAGACGATCGGGGTCTGCGATTCGACTTCCTTCTTGGCCGCCTTGATGGTGGTGGCCACGCCCATGGTTTCGAGCTTGTGGAAGATGAAGGGCTTGAACAGTTCCAGCGCCATCAGCTTGGGCAGACCGCACTGATGCAGCTTGAGCGTCGGGCCCACGGTGATGACCGAACGGCCCGAGTAGTCGACGCGCTTGCCCAGCAAGTTCTGACGGAAGCGACCGCTCTTGCCCTTGATCATGTCGGCCAGCGACTTGAGCGGGCGCTTGTTCTGCCCCACCATCGCCTTGCCGCGGCGGCCGTTGTCCATCAGCGAATCGACCGCTTCCTGCAGCATGCGCTTTTCGTTGCGCACGATGATTTCAGGCGCGGACAGCTCCAGCAGACGGCGCAGGCGGTTGTTGCGGTTGATGACGCGGCGGTACAGATCGTTGAGGTCGGAGGTCGCAAAGCGGCCGCCGTCCAGGGGAACGAGCGGACGCAGATCGGGCGGCAGCACCGGCAGCACCGTCATGACCATCCACTCGGGCTTGGTGCCGGAATCTTTGAACGCCTGCATCACTTTGAGGCGCTTGACGTTCTTCTTGACCTTGGTGTCGGAGCCGGTCATGTCGCCGCGCAGCTTCTCGATCTCCAGATCGAGATCCATGTTGTGCAGCAGGGCGTGCACCCCCTCGGCGCCCATGAACGCGACGAACTCTTCGCCAAACTCGGTGCGCTTGGCGGCGAACTCGTCTTCGGACAGCACCTGGCCGGCCTTGAGCGGCGTCATGCCAGGGTCGGTGACCACATAGGCTTCGAAATACAGCACGCGCTCGATGTCGCGCAGCGGCATGTCGAGCACGATGCCCAGGCGGGACGGCAGGCTCTTGAGGAACCAGATGTGCGCCACCGGGCTGGCCATGTCGATATGGCCCATGCGCTCGCGGCGCACCTTGCTCTGGGTGACTTCAACGCCGCACTTCTCGCAGATCACGCCGCGGTGCTTCAGGCGCTTGTACTTGCCGCACAGGCATTCGTAGTCTTTGATCGGGCCGAAAATCTTGGCGCAGAACAGGCCGTCGCGCTCGGGCTTGAACGTGCGGTAATTGATGGTCTCGGGCTTCTTCACCTCACCGAACGACCAGGACCGGATTTTTTCCGGCGACGCCAGGCCGATGCGGATGGCGTCGAAATGCTCATCCTGATGAAACTGCTTGAACAGGTCGAGTAGCGCTTTCATGCTTTCACTCCTTCAGATGCGAAACCCAGCGTGCGTTTGGCGCACGCCGGGCGCGGCATAAATCTCAATTGCGTTCGAGTTCGATGTCCAGACCCAGGGAACGGATTTCCTTGATCAGCACGTTGAACGACTCGGGCATTCCGGCTTCGATGATGTGGTCGCCCTTGACGATGCTTTCGTACATCTTGGTGCGGCCCTGCGTATCGTCGGACTTGACGGTGAGCATTTCCTGCAGCACATACGAGGCGCCGTAGGCTTCGAGCGCCCAGACTTCCATCTCGCCGAAACGCTGGCCGCCGAACTGCGCCTTGCCGCCCAGCGGCTGCTGCGTGACCAGCGAGTACGGGCCGGTGGAGCGGGCGTGCATCTTGTCATCGACCAGGTGATGCAGCTTGAGCACGTGCATGATGCCCACGGTCACCGGACGTTCGAACAATTCGCCGGTGCGGCCATCGGTCAGCATGACCTGCTTTTTCGCCGCGGTGAGCTGCAGCTTCTCGGCAATGTCGTCGGGATAGGCGAGGTCGAGCATCTGGCCGATTTCGGCTTCGCTGGCGCCGTCGAACACCGGGCTGGCGATGGGCAGGCCGGCCTTGAGGTTGCTGGCGAGTTCGAGCACTTCTGCGTCGCTGAGCTGGTCAAGCGCTTCCTGTTTGCCGCTGAAGTTGTACAGCGTGCCCATGAATTTGCGCAGCTCGGCCGCCTTGGCATGCGACTGCAGCATGTCATTGACGCGTTTGCCGATGCCGATCGAGGCCCAGCCCAGGTGGGTTTCGAGAATCTGCCCGATGTTCATCCGCGAGGGCACGCCCAGCGGGTTGAGCACGATGTCCACCGTGGTGCCATCAGGCATGTGCGGCATGTCTTCGACCGGAACGATCTTGGACACCACACCCTTGTTGCCGTGACGGCCGGCCATCTTGTCGCCCGGCTGCAGGCGGCGCTTGACGGCCAGGTAAACCTTGACCATCTTGAGCACGCCGGTGGGCAGCTCGTCGCCCTGCGTGAGCTTGCGGCGCTTCTCTTCGAACATCAGGTCGAACGCGTGGCGGCGCTTCTCCAGCGAGTCCTTGAGCTGTTCCATCTGCTGCGCCAAAGCTTCATCCGCCGGGCGGATGTCGAACCAGTTGTAGCGGTCGGTCTCGCCCAGGTAGTCGGCGGTGATGGTTGCGCCCTTGGCCAGCTTGTTCGGGCCGCCATTGGCGGTCTTGCCGCTGAGCAGCTTGCCCAGACGGTCGAAGGTGTCGCCTTCGACGATACGCATCTGGTCATTCAGATCGAGACGGTAGCGCTTAAGCTCATCGTCGATGATCTGCTGCGCGCGTTTGTCGCGGGGGATGCCTTCGCGGGTGAACACCTGAACGTCAATGACGGTGCCGTACATGCCCGAGGGCACGCGCAGCGAGGTGTCCTTCACGTCGGAAGCCTTCTCGCCGAAGATGGCGCGCAGCAGCTTTTCTTCAGGCGTGAGCTGGGTCTCGCCCTTGGGCGTGACCTTGCCCACGAGCACGTCGCCCGCTTCCACTTCGGCGCCCACGTAAATGATGCCCGACTCGTCCAGGCGCGCCAGTTGGTGCTCGGACAGGTTGGGAATGTCGCGGGTGATTTCTTCGGAGCCCAGCTTGGTGTCGCGGGCCGGCACGTTCAGCTCTTCGATGTGGATCGAGGTGAAGCGATCTTCGGCCACCACGCGCTCGGACAGCAGGATCGAGTCTTCGTAGTTGTAGCCGTTCCACGGCATGAAGGCCACCAGCATGTTCTGGCCGAGCGCCAGTTCGCCGATGTCGGTTGAGGCGCCGTCGGCCACCACATCGCCCTTGGCGAGCTTGTCGCCGCGCTTGACCAGGGGACGCTGGTGGATGTTGGTGTTCTGGTTGGAACGCTGGTACTTGATGAGGTTGTAGATGTCCACGCCGACTTCACCCGCCTGGGTTTCGGCATCAAAGACGCGCACCACGATACGGGCGCTGTCCACATAGTCCACCACGCCGCCGCGCAAGGCGGTGACCACGGTGCCCGAGTCGACCGCGGTCACGCGCTCGACGCCGGTGCCCACCAGCGGCTTTTCAGGACGCAGCACCGGCACGGCCTGACGCTGCATGTTGGCGCCCATCAGCGCGCGGTTGGCGTCGTCGTGCTCCAGGAAGGGCACGAGCGAGGCCGCGGCCGACACGATCTGGCTGGGCGACACGTCCATGTACTGCACCCGCTCGGGCGACACCAGGATGGATTCGCCGGTTTCGCGGGCCGACACCAACTCGTCGTTGAGCAGGCCGTTCTCGTCCATGCCGGCGTTGGCCTGGGCGATGACGTACTTGCCTTCCTCGATGGCCGAGAGGTAATCGATCTGGTCGGTCACCTTGCGGTCGATCACGCGGCGATACGGCGTCTCGATGAAGCCGTATTCGTTCAGGCGCGCAAACAGCGCGAGCGAGTTGATCAGGCCGATGTTCGGGCCTTCCGGCGTTTCGATCGGGCAGACGCGGCCGTAATGCGTCGGGTGCACGTCGCGCACTTCAAAACCAGCGCGCTCGCGCGTCAGACCGCCCGGGCCCAGGGCCGAGACGCGGCGCTTGTGGGTGATCTCCGACAGCGGGTTGGTCTGGTCCATGAACTGCGACAGCTGGCTCGAACCGAAAAACTCCTTGATCGCCGCCGAGATGGGCTTGGAGTTGATGAAGTCGTGCGGCATCAGGTTTTCTGTCTCGGCCTGGCCCAGACGTTCCTTCACCGCGCGCTCGATGCGCGACAGACCGGCGCGGAACTGGTTCTCGGCCAGCTCGCCCACGCAGCGCACCCGACGGTTACCGAGGTGGTCGATGTCGTCGACTTCGCCACGGCCGTTGCGCAACTCGACCAGCAGCTTGATGACCGCCATGATGTCTTCATGCGACAGCACCATCTCGCCTTCGATCTCTTCACGACCGAGGCGGCGGTTGAACTTCATGCGGCCGACGCGCGACAGGTCGTAGGCGTCAGCGTCGAAGAACAGGCGGTTGAACAAGGCCTCGACGGCGTCTTCGGTCGGCGGCTCGCCGGGGCGCATCATGCGGTAGATCGCCACCTTGGCGCCGAGCTGATCGGCCACTTCATCGATGCGCAGGGTTTGCGAGATGAAGGCGCCCTGGTCGAGGTCGTTGACGTAGAGGGTTTGAATCTGCTGAATGCCGGCTTCGCGGATCTTCTTCAGCAGCACCTCGGTGAGCTCCTCGTTGGCGCGGGCCACGATCTCGCCCGTGTCCTGCGACACCAGATTGCGCGCCAGCACCTTGCCCAGCAGAAAGTCTTCCGGAACCGACAGACGTTGCGTGCCGCCCTGCTCCAGCTCGCGCAGATGCCGGGTGTTGATGCGCTTGTCCTTGGCGACGACGACCTTGCCGTTCTGGTCGATCAGGTCAAAGCGGGCTACTTCACCCTTGAAATGGTCGGGCACGAATTCGAGCAAAGCGCCATCGTCCATCAACTGCATGTGATCGAAGGCAAAGAAGTGCGCCAGGATCTGCTCGGGGTTCAGGCCCAGGGCCTTGAGCAGAATGGTGACCGGCATCTTGCGGCGACGGTCGACGCGGAAATACAGAATGTCCTTGGCGTCGAATTCGAAGTCGAGCCAGGAGCCGCGGTAAGGAATGATGCGGGCGCTGAACAGCAGCTTGCCCGAGCTGTGAGTCTTGCCCTTGTCGTGCTCGAAGAACACGCCGGGCGAGCGGTGCAGCTGGCTGACGATCACCCGCTCGGTGCCGTTGATGATGAACGAGCCCTTGTCGGTCATGAGCGGAATCTCGCCCATATAGACCTCCTGCTCCTTCACCTCCTTGACCGTGGGCTTGGCCGCTTCGCGGTCCATCACGATCAGGCGCACCTTGGCCCGCAGCGCCGACGCAAAGGTCAGGCCGCGCTGCTGGCATTCGCGCACGTCGAAGACCGGGCGCGCCAGGGTGTAGCCGTTGTATTCCATGCGCACATACTGGTTGTGCGACACGATGGGGAAAATGGCGCGGAACGCCGCTTCCAGCCCTTCGTCCTTGCGCTGTGGCAAGGGAAGGTCTTTTTGCAAAAAGGCCTCGTAGGAGTTGATCTGCGTAGCCAGCAGATAGGGGACATCCAGAACACTTTGGCGGCTGCCAAAACTTTTCCGAATGCGCTTTTTCTCAGTGAACGAGTAGGACATGGATACGCTCCGCTCCACAGGGACAAAATCAGTTATCGCATAACCCGGGCTCACCCCAGGCCATGTGGTAACCAAGCTGCCGGCCTGAACCGGCAGAAGGCGCGAAAGCCCGGAAGGCCAATTGACCTTCCGGGCCCACGCAAAACCGAAGACTTACTTGATTTCAGCCTTGGCGCCGGCTTCTTCCAGCTTCTTCATCGCAGCTTCGGCATCGGCCTTGGCCACGGCTTCCTTGACAGCCTTGGGCGCGCCGTCCACCAGATCCTTGGCTTCTTTCAGGCCCAGACCCGTCAGTTCGCGCACGGCCTTAATGACGCTGACCTTGTTCGCGCCGACTTCCGTCAGGATCACGTTGAATTCGGTCTGCTCTTCCACGGCAGCAGCAGCACCGCCGCCCGCGCCAGGAGCGGCCACGGCCATCGCGGCAGCGGACACACCGAATTTTTCTTCGAACGCCTTGACCAGGTCGTTGAGTTCCATCACGGTCATGCCGCCGACTGCGTCGAGGATTTCTTGTTGATTCATTGCCATTTGTTGACTCCGAGATAAATGTTTGAAAAGAGAATGTTGAAAGCTTCAGCCCGATCAGGCTGCTTCGGTTTCGCGTTTTTTCGCCAACTGGCCCAGCGCCACGGCAAAGCCGGACACGGGAGCCTGCATGACACCCAGCAGACGCGCCAGCAGCACTTCGCGCGACGGAATGCTGGCAAGGGTCTTGACCCCGGCGGCGTCGAGCGCCTTGCCGTTGACAACACCCGAGCGAATGACCAGCTTGTCATTGGTTTTGGCAAAGTCGTTGATGACCCGGGCGGCGGCCACTGCGTCTTCGGAAAATCCGTAGATCAGCGGGCCAGCCATTTCACCGGCGAGAACTTCGCATGAGGTTCCCGAAACGGCGCGCTTGGCCAGGGTGTTCTTGAACACCTGGAGATGCACCCCGTTTTCGCGAGCCTGCTTACGCAGCTTGGTCATCTGCTCGACTGCAATGCCGCGATACTCGGCCAGAACCAGGGATTGCGCCTTGGCTGCCAGCGCCGAGATTTCCTCGACTGAAGCTTGCTTTTCAGAGCGGTTAAGACTCAAGATTGACTCCTGAAGAAATTGCCTTGAACCCAATCGGCTCAAAGCGCCTAAACAAGCGTCCTCTGGAGTGACTACAGGCAAGGTTCGCACCTTGCCCATTCTCTCGTCCAGCGGGTTCGCCATCTGCGCAGGCCCGACGTCGCAGGTATGACGCCGAATTAAGCGGGACTGCCGTCTCGCGCCTGCGGTCTTGGATCGCCCGAGGCGGCATGAACACCGCCGCATCGGCCCACCAATTACTGCTCAGTCCCGGACGATCATTTCAACCGGCCGGGCCTGCTTCAAACATTTACTGCCCTGCGACCGCGGCGTTCACCGTGGCGGTATCGACGCGCACGCCGATGCCCATGGTGGACGAAACCGCCACCTTTTTCAGGTAGATGCCCTTGGCGGCTTGCGGACGCGCCTTCTGCAGCGCTTCGATCAGCGCGGCCAGATTGCGGCGGAGCGCATCGGGGCCAAACGAGGCGCGGCCGATCGTGCCATGCACGATGCCGGCCTTGTCGGCACGGAACTGCACCTGACCGGCTTTGGCGTTTTTCACCGCACCCGCGACGTCCGGCGTCACAGTGCCAACCTTGGGGTTGGGCATCATGCCGCGTGGGCCGAGAATCTGACCCAGCGCACCGACTACGCGCATCGCGTCGGGTGAGGCGATGACGATGTCGAAATTGAGGTTGCCGGCCTTGACCTGCTCCGCCAGATCTTCGAAGCCAACGACATCGGCTCCCGCAGCCTTGGCCTCTTCGGCCTTGGCCCCCTGCGCGAACACGGCCACGCGCTTGACCTTGCCGGTGCCCGCGGGCAGCACGACTGAACCACGCACGACCTGGTCAGACTTGCGCGTATCCACGCCGAGGCTCACGGCCACGTCGATGGATTCGTCGAACTTGGCGACCGCACATTCCTTGATCAGCACCAGCGCATCATCGAGCGCGTACAGCTTGTTGGAATCGACCTTGGCGCGCAAGGCGGCATAACGTTTGGGCATCTTGGCCATTTACACGCCCTCCACAGTAACGCCCATCGAACGGGCCGTGCCCGCGATAGTGCGAACGGCCGCATCGAGATCGGCAGCCGTCAGATCTTTCATCTTGGTATTGGCGATCTCCTCGAGCTGGGCGCGAGTGATCTTGCCGACCTTGTCGGTATGCGGCTTGGCCGAGCCCTTGTCGAGCTTGATCGCCTTCTTGATCAACACACCGGCGGGCGGCGTCTTGATGATGAAGGTGAACGATTTGTCCGCGAAGGCGGTGATGACCACCGGCAGCGCGAGGCCCGGCTCCACACCTTGAGTCTGCGCGTTGAACGCCTTGCAAAACTCCATGATGTTGAGGCCGCGCTGACCGAGCGCCGGGCCGATCGGCGGCGAGGGATTGGCTTTACCAGCTGGCACTTGCAGCTTGATGAAGCCGACAATTTTCTTTGCCATAATGACTCCGAATGGGTACGAGCGCCTTTGTTTTCACAAGGCTCCCCGAAACCCGCCCTTTACGACTCACACTGCAACCCGGGCGGGATGGGCGGCAGCAATCAAACCGTTTGCGGTTGCACGCAGGCAACCACGCAGATCAACAAGCGGTCAAAGCCGCTCGATCTGCTGAAACTCCAATTCCACCGGCGTGGCGCGACCAAAAATGGTGACCGAGACGCGAAGCCGCGACTTTTCGTAGTTCACCTCTTCCACATTGCCGTTGAAGTCGGTGAACGGGCCTTCCTTGATGCGGACCATTTCGCCCACTTCGAACTGCACCTTGGGGCGCGGCTTGTCCGCCCCCTCCTGCATCTGACTCATGATCTTGTTGACATCCGCCTCGCTGATCGGCACGGGGCGATTTTTGGCGCCGCCCACGAAACCGGTCACCTTGCTGGTGTGCTTGACCAAATGCCAGGTCGCGTCGTCCATTTCCATTTCCACCAGCACATAGCCCGGGAAAAAGCGACGTTCGGTAATACTTTTATGGCCATTCTTGATTTCGACGACTTCTTCCGTCGGCACCAGAATGCGCCCGAATTTGGTTTGCATCCCCGCGCGCTCGATGCGCTCGGCAAGGTTGCGCTGCACCGCCTTCTCCATGCCAGAATACGCATGGACGACATACCACTGCTTGCCAGCCTGCGCCGCCATCGTTTGTGCTTCAGCCATACTCATGCTCCTAGCGCTTCCAACCAAGGATCAGGTCGTAGAGCACATATTCCAGCGTTTTATCGGTCAGCCAGAGAAAAATAGCCATCAAAATCACAAAGCCGAACACGATGGCCGTCATTTGTATGGCTTCTTTACGCGTCGGCCAAACCACTTTCTTGGTTTCGCGCACCGCATCCTGCCCGTAGGCAATGAGCGCGCGCCCCGGCTCGGAGAGGAAAAACACCACAACCGCGCCCGCCAGCAATACCAAGAGCGTGACGACGCGCACCCACATGGGCTGCCCGCCCAGGCCATAAAACAGGCCCAGCGCGGCGAGCAGCAATACCGCCGCCGCCCCCAACTTAGCTTTGTCCGCCCCAGTGGAGACGGTTTCGACAGACGGATTCGCCATATGGATTTACGCGCGTTCAACCCCGAATCAGGTCGGAGTGGCAGGGGCAGAGGGAATCGAACCCCCAACCTTCGGTTTTGGAGACCGACGCTCTGCCAATTGAGCTATGCCCCTGTATCTTCTAGCACCAAGGCCGTTGTCTGCGAAACAGGCAACGGCCGCAATTCAAACAGATCCGGGCGCGCCCCGCAGAACACGCCCCTATAACCTTTTCCGAGGGCACCCTGGACCAGCCGGGAATGCACTCGCTTCCTTTACTCGATGATCTTGGCCACAACCCCGGCGCCGACGGTACGACCGCCTTCACGGATGGCGAAGCGCAGACCTTCTTCCATCGCGATCGGGGCGAT
>NZ_JBYCKI010000207.1:0-22267 GCF_057473305.1 Thiomonas sp. TH-17 | reverse complement strand
GCTTGGGGCACTGATATGGCTGACATCAAAAACTACACCCTCAACTTTGGCCCGCAGCATCCCGCTGCGCATGGCGTGCTGCGTCTGGTGCTTGAGCTCGACGGCGAGGTGGTGCAGCGGGCTGATCCGCACATTGGTCTGTTGCACCGGGCTACCGAAAAATTGGCGGAGCACAAGACGTATATCCAGGCGTTGCCGTATATGGATCGTCTGGACTATGTGTCCATGATGTGCAACGAGCATGCCTACTGCCTGGCGATTGAAAAGCTGCTGGGTGTCGAGGTTCCGCTGCGTGGGCAATACATCCGGGTGATGTTTGCCGAGATTACCCGTCTGCTCAACCACCTCATGTGGCTGGGGGCGCATGGTCTGGATTGCGGCGCGATGACCGTCTTCCTCTACGCCTTTCGCGAGCGCGAAGACTTGTTTGATATGTACGAGGCGGTGTCGGGCGCGCGGATGCATGCGGCCTATTTCCGCCCGGGCGGCGTCTACCGCGATCTGCCCGACAGCATGGCGCAGTACGGTGAGTCGAAGATTCGCAATGCTCGCGCCGTCGAGGCGCGCAACGCGGGGCGTCAGGGCTCGCTGCTCGATTTCATCGAAGATTTCACCCAGCGTTTCCCGGCCTATGTCGATGAATACGAAACCCTGCTGACCGATAACCGCATCTGGAAGCAGCGCACGGTGGGAATCGGTGTGGTCACGCCAGAGCGGGCGATGAATCTGGGGATGACCGGCCCGATGCTGCGTGGCTCCGGAGTGGTGTGGGACCTGCGCAAGACTCAGCCCTACGACGTTTATGACCGCATGGATTTTGATATTCCCGTGGGCAAGAACGGCGACTGCTACGACCGCTATCTGGTGCGCATGGAAGAAATGCGCCAGTCCAACCGCATCATCAAGCAATGCGTGGACTGGCTGCGGACCAATCCCGGCCCGGTGATTACCGACAACCACAAAGTCGCCGCCCCCGCGCGCGAGGAAATGAAGACCAGCATGGAAGCGCTGATCCATCATTTCAAACTGTTCAGCGAAGGCATGCGCGTGCCTGAAGGCCAGGCCTATGCCGCTGTCGAGCATCCCAAGGGCGAGTTTGGCATCTACCTCGTGTCCGATGGGGCGAACAAGCCTTATCGTCTCAAGATCCGCGCGCCCGGCTTCGCCCATCTGGCCGCGCTTGACGAAATGTCGCGCGGCCACATGATCGCTGACGTCGTCGCCATCATCGGCACGCTCGACATTGTTTTCGGGGAGATCGACCGCTGATGGACCGCTCGCCTGTCACTCGTGAAATGCAACGCATGATGTTGTCCGAATCCACCCGCCAGCGCATCGACCTGGAAGTGGCCAAATATCCGCCCGAGCAGAAACAGTCGGCGGTTATTGCGGCGCTGTCCATCGTCCAGCAGGAGCAGGGTTGGGTGTCGCCCGAGGCCGAGAAAGCGGTGGCCGACTACCTCGGCATGCCGCCGATCGCCGTGCATGAGGTGGTGACCTTCTACAACATGTTCAACACCCGGCCGGTCGGCCGCTTCAAGCTCAACGTCTGCACCAATCTGCCTTGCGCCCTGAGCGGCGGCGGAGCGGCGGCTCAGTATCTGAGCGAAAAGCTGGGTGTGGCGCTGGGCGAAACCACGCCCGACGGAGTTTTCACCCTGCAAGAGTCCGAATGTCTGGGCGCCTGTGGCGATGCGCCGGCCATGCTGGTCAATGATCGTCGGCTGTGCAGCTTCATGCGCCCCGAGCGGCTGGATGCGCTGGTGGACGAACTGCGCGCCGAGGCGGCCAAAGGAGAGTCCCAATGAACCACCCATTCGGACAAAGCACCGGGCAGGAAAGCTGCTTTCACGGCCGTCATCTGCAGCCGCAGATCCTCGCCGGTCTGAGCGGCGATAACTGGGCGCTTGAAGGCTATTTGCAGCGCGATGGTTATCAGGCGCTACGCAAGATACTCACCGAAGGCTGGACGCCCGAGCAGGTCATCGCCGAGGTGAAGGCTTCCGCGTTGCGTGGGCGTGGCGGTGCCGGTTTCCCCACTGGGCTGAAGTGGAGTTTCATGCCGCGTCAGTTTCCGGGGCAGAAGTATCTGGTGTGCAACTCCGACGAAGGCGAGCCGGGCACCTTCAAAGACCGCGACATCCTGCGTTTCAACCCGCATGCGGTGATCGAAGGCATGACCATTGCCGCGTTCGCCATGGGTATCACCGTGGGCTACAACTACATCCACGGCGAGATTTTCGAGGACTACGACCGCTTCGAAGAAGCGCTGCGGCAAGCGCGCGACGCAGGGTATCTGGGCGACAACATCCTGGGCAGCAATTTCAGCTTCCAGTTGCATGCCTCCCATGGTTTTGGCGCCTACATCTGCGGCGAGGAAACCGCGCTGCTCGAATCACTCGAAGGCAAGAAGGGGCAACCGCGCTTCAAGCCGCCTTTCCCCGCGAGCTTTGGCCTGTATGGCAAGCCCACCACAATCAACAACACCGAAACCTTCGCGGCAGTGCCCTGGATCATCCGCAACGGCGGCCAGGCGTATCTCGAGGTGGGCAAGCCCAACAACGGCGGCACCAAAATTTACTCGGTCTCGGGCGACGTGGCACTGCCGGGTAACTACGAAGTGCCCATGGGCACACCTTTTGCCAAACTGCTTGAACTCGCTGGGGGCATGCGCGAAGGGCGCGAGCTCAAGGCCGTGATTCCCGGCGGATCATCCGCTCCGGTGCTGCCCGCCAGCATCATGATGGACTGCACCATGGATTACGACTCCATCGCCAAGGCCGGTTCCATGCTGGGTTCGGGCGCGGTGATTGTGCTCAACGATACCCGCTGCATGGTCAAGTCGCTGATGCGTCTGTCCTATTTCTACCAGCATGAGTCATGCGGTCAATGCACGCCTTGCCGAGAAGGGACAGGCTGGCTGTATCGCATGGTGCATCGCATCGAAAACGGCGAGGGACGGATGGAAGATCTCGAAATGCTCAACTCCGTGTCCGACAACATTGCCGGGCGCACCATTTGCGCGCTGGGCGATGCGGCGGCCATGCCGGTGAAGTCGTTCGTGAAGCACTTCCGGCATGAGTTCGAGCATCACATCACGCACAAGACCTGCCTCGTGCCGGTCTCCGTCTGATCCGCCGCAACCAGACGCCTTCAGGACGCATTCCATCATGGTTGAACTCGAAATCGACGGTCAAAAAGTCCAGGTGCCTGAGGGCGCCATGGTCATGGACGCGGCGACGCAACTCGGCATCTATGTGCCGCACTTTTGCTATCACCACAAGCTGACCATCGCCGCCAACTGCCGCATGTGTCTGGTCGATGTGGAAAAGGCGCCCAAGCCGCTGCCGGCCTGCGCCACCCCGGCCGCGCAGGGCATGGTCGTGCGCACGCATTCCGAGCGTGCGCTTCAGGCGCAGAAAGGGGTGATGGAGTTTCTGCTCATCAACCACCCGCTCGATTGCCCGATCTGCGATCAAGGCGGCGAATGCCAGTTGCAGGATCTGGCCGTGGGCTATGGCGGTTCGGCCTCGCGCTACACCGAAGAAAAGCGCGTCATCTTCCACAAAGACGTCGGCCCGCTCATCGCCATGGAAGAGATGAGCCGCTGCATCCAGTGCACGCGCTGCGTGCGCTTCGGCCAGGAAATTGCGGGCATCATGGAACTCGGCATGGCCAACCGCGGCGAGCATTCCGAGATCATGACCTTTGTCGGCAGCACGGTCGATTCCGAGCTGTCGGGCAATATGATCGACATCTGCCCGGTCGGCGCGCTGACCAGCAAGCCGTTCCGCTACAGCGCCCGCACCTGGGAACTGTCACGCCGTGCTTCCATCAGCCCGCACGACAGTGTGGGCGCCAACCTCATCGTGCAGGTCAAGGGCGACCGCGTCATGCGCGTGGTGCCGCAAGACAACGAAGCCGTCAACGAATGCTGGCTTTCAGACCGCGACCGTTTCGCCTACGAAGGGCTCAACAGCGAGGAGCGGTTGACCACGCCGCAAATCCGCGAAAACGGGCAGTGGAAGCAGGTCGACTGGCAGACTGCGCTTGACTTCACCGTACAAGGTCTGCGCCGCGCCATGGGGCAGCAGGGCGCCGCCGCGCTGGCGGCCCTGGCCGTGCCTACCAGCACGGTGGAAGAGTTGTATTTGCTGAAAAAGCTGCTGACCGCACTGGGCAGCAACAGCCTGGACACCCGCCTGCGTCAGAGCGATTTTTCCGCCGATGCCAACGCAGCGGCCATGCCCTGGTTGGGCATGCCGATTGCCGACATGGGGCAGTTGCAGGCCGCTCTGTTCATCGGCAGCACCTTGCGCAAGGAGCAGCCGCTGCTGTCGGCGCGCGTGCGGCAAGCCGCCAAGGCCGGCGCCAAAATTTCCACCCTGCACGCCGCAAACGACGATTGGCTCATGCCACTGCATGCACGCATTGCCGCTGCACCGAGTCTATGGGTTGCCGAGTTGGCCGGGGTGGCGCGTGCCGTGGCTCAGGCCAAAGGCATCGAGGCGCCAGTCGGTCTTCAGACCTTGGCGACGCCGAGTGCTCAGGCTCAGGCGATCGCGGCCAGCCTGCTCGGCGGCGAACACAAGGCCGTGTTCCTGGGCGACTCCGCCGTGCAACATCCGCAGGCCGCGACGCTGCGCGCACTCGCGCAGTGGATCGCGCGTGAGGTCGGCGGCGTCTGCGGCGATCTGACTGAGGCGGGCAACACGGTGGGCGCCGCGCTGCTGGGGGTGTCGCCCCTGGCCCCAGGTCGTGATGTCGCCAAAATCATCGCTCAGCCGCCGCGCGCCATGATGCTGTTCGGCGTTGAGCCGGAGGAAGACAGCGCAAACTCGGTCGCCCTGCAAAAGGCACTGGAGCAGGCCGAGTTCATCGTCTCGTTCAGCCCCTTTGTTGACGCGGCTGAGGGCTACGCGCACGTCATGCTGCCGATCGCGCCCTTTACCGAAACGGCCGGCAGCCTGGTCAATGCCGAAGGTCGGCTGCAGAGTTTCAACCCCGTCGTACAGCCTCTGGGCGAGACGCGTCCCGGGTGGAAAGTGCTGCGCGTGCTGGGCAATCTATTCGAGCTGCAGGGTTTCGACTACCAGAGTGCTGCGGAGATTCGCGCCGAGGCCTTCGCGGGCCTGGGTGGCGTTGATCAAGGCGGCGCCGACCAGATCGCCGTCCATCTGGCGCAGTCCACTCCCCTTGAACTGCCATCTGAGTTACCTGCCACGGCGGCGCCTGCGATCGAGCGTTTTTCCCCAGTGCCGATCTATTCAAGCGACGCCATCGTGCGCCGCGCACCCAGCCTTCAGCGCACGCGCGATGCGCGCAACGCCCGCATGGTGGGTGTGTCCACCGCGTTGTGGGAGCAACTCGGCCTGCAGAACGGCGATTCGGTGCGCGTGAAAGTTGATGCGCAAAGCGTTGTGTTGCCCGCGCGCTGTGACGAAGCGCTGGCCCCCACCGTGGTCAGCATTGCTGCGGCCTGGGCCGAGGCGGCGCCCTTGGGTGCGTCCGGCACGACGTTTGGCGCGGTTCAGGTCGAGCGGGTGAGCGCCGTGGCCGCCGTTCCTGCCGCCGCTGCAAGCCCTGAAAGGGTCTGAGATGAAATACTCTTGGCCCTCACAATGTTCGCAAAGTTTTCCCTCTCCCAAGGGGAATGAAGCGCGCCTGGCGCGACCCTACGTATCCTGCTGACCATGCTCGAATCCTTTAACCAAGGCGGACTTTCCCTGCTCGGGCCGATTGCCTGGCCGATCGTCTGGAACCTGATCAAGATCATCGTCATCGTCGCGCCGCTGATGGGAGCCGTCGCTTACCTGACGCTCTGGGAGCGCAAGCTGATCGGCTGGATTCAGATCCGCATCGGCCCCAACCGCGTCGGCCCGTTCGGCCTGCTGCAGCCCATTGCCGATGGTCTCAAGCTGCTGCTCAAGGAAATCGTCATCCCGTTCCGCTCGAACAAGCGCCTGTTTCTGCTGGGGCCTGTCATGACCATCATGCCCGCTCTGGCAGCATGGGCCGTCATCCCGTTCGGGCCGGACGTTGCCTTGGCCAATGTGAACGCCGGGCTGCTCCTGCTACTGGCGCTGACTTCGCTCGAGGTTTATGGCGTGATCATCGCCGGCTGGGCGTCCAACTCCAAATACGCTTTCCTGGGCGCCATGCGCGCTTCGGCGCAGATGGTGAGTTACGAAATCGCGATGGGTTTCGCCATGGTCATCGTGCTCATGGTGTCCGGCAGTCTGAACATGACCGAAATCGTGATGGGGCAGACCCATGGCACTTTTGCCTCCATGGGCCTGAACTTCCTCTCCTGGAACTGGCTGCCGCTGCTGCCCATCTTTGTGGTGTACTTCATCGCCGGTGTGGCCGAGACCAATCGAGCGCCCTTCGACGTGGTGGAAGGCGAATCGGAAATCGTGGCCGGCCACATGGTCGAGTATTCGGGTATGGCGTTTGCCATGTTCTTCCTGGCCGAATACGCCAACATGATCCTGATCTCCATTCTCACCACGGTCATGTTCCTGGGCGGATGGGACGCGCCGGTAGCCTTCCTCGGCTTCATTCCGGGGTGGATCTGGCTGGGCATCAAGACCTTTGTCGTGGTCAGCATGTTTCTCTGGCTGCGGGCTACTTTCCCGCGCTATCGCTACGACCAGATCATGCGACTGGGCTGGAAGATTTTCATTCCCGTCACCCTCATCTGGCTTGTCGTGGTGGCCGCCTGGATGCAAACCCCCTGGAATATCTGGAAGTGAGGCAGAACCATGGCCGCTTTGCGTGACACCTTCAACAGCTTTTTCCTGGTCGAACTCTTCAAGGGTCTGGCGCTGACGGGCAAGTACGCCTTCAAGAGCAAGATCACGGTGCAGTATCCCGAAGAGAAGACGCCGCTGTCGCCGCGTTTCCGTGGCCTGCATGCGCTGCGCCGCTATCCCAATGGCGAAGAGCGTTGCATCGCCTGCAAGCTCTGCGAAGCGGTGTGCCCGGCGCTGGCCATCACCATCGAATCGGAGCAGCGCGACGACGGCACCCGCCGTACCACCCGCTACGACATCGATCTGACCAAGTGCATTTTCTGCGGGCTGTGCGAAGAAAGCTGCCCGGTCGACTCCATCGTCGAGACCTCGATTTTTGAATACCACGGTGAAAAGCGTGGCGATCTCTATTTCACCAAAGAGATGCTGCTGGCCGTGGGCGACCGCTACGAAAAAGACATCGCCGCCACCAAGGAGGCTGACGCCCCATACCGCTGATCGCTACAAGCCCGCCGCAAGGCATGGACGGGCTTCAGGCGATTGTCCCCACTGTTTCTCGGCTGACGGCTTCCGCCGTGGCAAGACCCCTGTTGTGACCATGGACGTTCAAACCATCCTGTTCTACGTGTTCTCCGCCGTACTGCTGTTTGCAGCGCTGCGCGTGATCACGGCGCGTAACCCGGTGCACTCCGCGCTTTATCTGGTGCTGGCGTTTTTTCAGATGTCGGCCATCTGGCTGCTGCTGCGCGCCGAGTTCCTCGCCATCGTGCTGGTGTTGGTGTACGTCGGCGCGGTGATGGTGTTGTTCCTGTTCGTGGTGATGATGCTCGATATCAACCTCGACAGCATTCGCAAGGGTTTCTGGCGCTACTTTCCAGTCGCAGCGCTGGTGGGCGTGCTCATCGTGCTTGAAATGGCCGCAGTGCTGATGCAGGGCTTCCAGATTGGCGGCATGACGCGCGCTGCGCAGGTGGGGGCAGCGGCCTCTGCCGACAACCCGCTCACTCACCTGTCCAACACCCGCGCCCTGGGCGTGGTGCTGTATTCGCAATACCTGTTCGCGGTGGAAATTGCGGCGGTCATTTTGCTCGTGGCCATCATCGCGGCCATCGCACTGACCCTGCGCAAGCGCAAGGACGTGCGGCATATGCCGGCTTCCGAGCAGATCAAGGCCCGCCGTGCAGACCGCGTGCGGCTGGTGTCCATGCCCGCCCAACCCAAGGAGTAAGCCATGCTCGGTTCATTGACCCTGGCGCATTACCTGGTGCTCGGCGCCATTTTGTTTGCCATCTCGGTCGTCGGCATATTTCTCAACCGCCGTAACCTCATCGTCATCCTCATGGCCATTGAGCTCATGCTGCTGGCGGTGAACCTGAATTTCATCGCCTTCTCGCACTACCTGCAGGATTTTGGCGGACAGGTATTCGTGTTCTTCATCCTGACCGTCGCTGCGGCGGAGTCGGCCATTGGTCTGGCCATTTTGGTTGTGCTGTTCCGCAACCTCAACACCATCGACGTCGAAGAACTCGACCAACTCAAGGGCTGAGTCCATGCAAGCCACGCTGAACCCCACCCTGTTGCTGGTCATCGCACTGGCACCGCTGGTTTCTTCCATCATCGTCGGGCTGTTCGGCCGAAGTATCGGCCGATCGGCTTCGCACTGGCTGACGACGCTCTCGGTCGGTCTGTCTTTCGTGCTGTCGCTCGTCGTCCTCAACGACGTCATCAACGGCGCCCGCTTCAACGCCACGATTTATGAGTGGATGGTGGTGGGCAAGATGCACATGGAAGTCGGCTTCATGATCGACGGCCTGTCGGCGCTCATGATGGCCGTCGTCACTTTCGTTTCGCTCGCGGTGCACATCTACACCATCGGCTACATGGCCGATGACGACGGCTACCAGCGCTTTTTCAGCTACATCTCCTTGTTCACCTTCTCCATGCTGATGCTGGTGATGAGCAACAACATGCTGCAGCTGTTTTTCGGCTGGGAGGCGGTGGGCCTGGTGTCGTATCTGCTGATCGGCTTCTGGTACACGCGGCCCACGGCAGTGTTCGCCAATATGAAGGCCTTCATCGTCAACCGCGTGGGCGACTTCGGCTTCATTCTGGGCATTGGCCTGCTGGCGGCCTACACCGGCAGCCTGAACTACACCGAAATTTTCGCCAAAGGGCCCGAGCTTGCACTGTTGCATCTGCCGGGCACCGACTGGATGCTGATCACCGTGGCGTGCATTTCTTTGTTCATCGGCGCCATGGGCAAGAGCGCGCAGTTCCCGCTGCATGTCTGGCTGCCCGATTCGATGGAAGGCCCGACGCCGATTTCCGCGCTCATCCACGCCGCCACCATGGTGACGGCGGGTATTTTCATGGTGGCGCGGATGTCGCCGTTGTTCGAATTGTCGAACACCGCGCTTTCGGTCATTCTGGTTATCGGCGGCATCACCGCGCTGTTCATGGGCATCCTGGGCGTGGTGCAAACCGACATCAAGCGGGTCATTGCCTACTCCACGCTATCGCAGCTCGGCTATATGACGGTAGCGCTGGGGGCTTCGGCCTACTCGGTGGCGATTTTCCACCTGATGACCCATGCGTTCTTCAAGGCATTGCTGTTTCTCGCGGCGGGCTCGGTGATCATCGGCATGCACCATGACCAGGACATGCGCCATATGGGCGGTCTGCGCAAATACATGCCCATCACCTGGATCACCTTCCTGATTGGCGGTCTGGCGCTCAGTGGCATTCCGCCGTTTGCCGGCTTTTTCTCGAAAGACAGCATCATCGAGGCGGTGCATGCCAGCGATCTGCCGGGAGCGGGCTTTGCTTACTTCGCCGTGCTCTCCAGTGTGTTCGTCACCGCGCTCTACACCTTCCGCATGTATTTCATGGTGTTCCATGGCGAAGAGCGCTTCCGGCACGTGGCGCACGATGCGCATGGCCATGATCATGCGCCTGACCACGGCCACGCTGGCGCTCACGAGCCGCACGAGTCGCCGTGGGTGGTGACGGTGCCGCTCATCATGCTGGCCATTCCGTCCGTCCTCGCGGGTTATCTTTTCATTCAGCCGCTGCTGTACGGGCACTTTTTCGGGAATTCGATTTTTGTCAACGCGGCGGCCCATCCAGCCATGCGCGATCTCGCTGAGCACTGGCATGGCCAGATTCAGATGATGATTCACGGCTTGTCTTCAATGCCGCTGTGGCTGGCGCTCGCCGGCATTGCCACGGCCTACTACGGCTATATGGTGAACCTGCGCTTCCCGCAGGCCGTTAGGCGCATGCTGGGGCCGGTCTATACCGTGCTTGAAAACAACTACTTCTTCGACTGGTTCAACCAGAACGTGCTGGCTTCCGGCGTGCGTTTGCTGGGCACGGGCCTGTGGAAAGGCGGTGATGTGGGCCTGATCGACGGACTGCTGGTCAACGGTACAGCGCGCGTGGTCGGCTGGACGGCGCGGGTGGTACGTCTGCTGCAGACCGGCTACATCTATTACTACGCCCTGGCAATGATTGCCGGCGTGGTGGTGTTCATGGGCTATTTTGTTCCGGGCAAGCTGTTGTCCGGCTGGTTCATCAGATAACAGCGAAGCGCGATACAAGCATGCAATCTCTTCCCTTGCTCAGTCTGTCCATCTGGATTCCCATCGCCTTCGGTGTCGTGCTGCTCTTTGTTCAGGGCGAGCAGCGCGCTGGCGCGGCGCGCTGGTTGGCGCTGATCGGCTCGCTGATCTCCTTTCTTATCACCCTGCCGCTGATCACCGGCTTTGACAACGCCCAGGCGGGCATGCAGTTTGTCGAGTCCGTGCCGTGGATCAGGCCTTTCAACATCAATTACGCGCTGGGTATTGACGGCGTGTCGCTGTGGTTCGTGCCGCTGACCGCTTTGATGACCGTGATCGTGATCATCAGCGCCTGGGAGGTCATCAAAGACCGCGTCAGCCTTTATCTCGGCGCTTTCCTCATTCTGTCGGGCCTGATGATCGGGGTGTTCGCCGCGACCGATGCCCTGCTGTTCTATGTGTTCTTCGAGGCCACGCTCATTCCGATGTATCTGATCATCGGCATCTGGGGCGGGCCGCGCCGTGTCTACGCCGCGTTCAAGTTCTTCCTCTACACCTTGGCCGGTTCGCTGCTCATGTTGGTGGCGCTGATCTATCTCTACCTGCAGTCTGGCGGCAGTTTCGACATCGCCAACTGGTACCACGTCCCCTTGTCGATGACGGCCCAGATTTTCATTTTCATCGCCTTCTTCTTCGCCTTCGCGGTGAAGATTCCGATGTGGCCGGTGCACACCTGGCTGCCCGATGCGCACGTTGAGGCGCCCACCGGCGGTTCGGTGATTCTGGCGGCCATCATGCTCAAGCTCGGCGCCTACGGTTTCATCCGCTTCTCTCTGCCTATGCTGCCTGATGCCAGCCATGCGCTCGCCCCGGTCATGATCGCCTTGTCGCTCATTGCGGTGATCTACATCGGTTTTGTCGCTCTGGTGCAGGCCGACATGAAAAAGCTGGTGGCGTATTCATCCATCGCGCACATGGGTTTTGTCACTCTGGGCTTTTTCCTGTTCTCCGACCTGGGTGTGCAGGGCGGGCTGGTGCAGATGATCTCGCACGGCTTCATTTCCGGCGCCATGTTTCTGACCATCGGGGTGCTGTATGACCGCATGCACACCCGCGAGATTGCCGATTACGGCGGAGTGACCAACACCATGCCTAAGTTTGCCGCACTGGCTGTGCTGTTTGGCATGGCCAACGCCGGCTTGCCGGGCACCAGCGGTTTCGTTGGGGAGTGGATGGTGATTCTGGCCGCTGTGAAGTTCAACTTCTGGATCGGCCTGCTGGCCGCGACCACGCTCATTCTGGCCGCGAGCTACACCTTGTGGATGATCAAGCGCGTGTTCTTCGGTCCGATCGGCAATGCCCACGTTGCGGCCCTCAAGGACATCGGTGCCCGTGAATTCTTCATGCTCGCCGTGCTGGTCGGCGCGGTGCTGTGGATGGGCGTGTATCCCAAATTCTTCACCGATCCGATGCAGGCCTCGGTGCAACATCTGCTGCAGTTTGCGGCGTCTTCCAAATTGCAGTGACAACAACCGCCATGAACTGGATCGCCATTTATCCGGAAATTCTTCTGCTCGTGCTGGCCTGCGTGGTCATGCTCGTCGACCTGTTTGTGAAAGATGCGCAGCACCGTGTGAGCTATTGGCTGACGCTGCTGGGACTGGTGGGCATCGGCGTGCTGTGCGGGCTTTACTTCGCCTCCGGCATGCAGCAATTCGCCATGGCGCGCGCGCTCATCGTCGATCCGATGGCGATGCTGCTCAAGCTTTTCACGGTCATCGCCACCATCGCCACCTTGGTTTACTCACGGCGCTACGCGCTCGATCGCGACATGTGGGGCGGTGAGCTGTTCAGTCTGGTGCTGCTGTCCCTGCTCGGGCAGTTCATCATGATCTCGGGCAACAATCTGCTGACCATTTATCTCGGCCTGGAGTTGCTGTCGCTGGCGCTGTATGCCCTGGTCGCGCTGCGGCGCGATCACACTCAGTCCACCGAGGCGGCGATGAAATACTTCATCCTCGGCGCGCTGGCTTCGGGCTTCCTGCTCTACGGCATGTCCATGCTGTATGGCGCCACCGGTTCGCTCGATCTGGTCACGATCTTCCGCATGATCGCGGTCGAGCCGATCAACCGCGCCGTGCTCGTACTCGGGGTGGTGTTCATCGTCGCAGGACTGGCGTTCAAGCTGGGCGCGGTGCCCTTTCACATGTGGATTCCCGACGTGTATCAGGGCGCTCCTACGGCCGTGGTGCTGATGGTGGGTGCTGCGCCCAAGCTCGCGGCCTTCGCCATGGCGATCCGCCTGCTGGTGGAGGGCATGTTCCCTCTGGCGATGGACTGGCAGGGCATGCTCGTGGTACTGGCGGTGCTGTCCATCGGCCTGGGTAATCTGGCGGCCATTGCACAGACCAATCTCAAGCGCATGCTGGCGTATTCCACCATCGCCCAAATTGGTTTCGTGCTGCTGGCCCTGCTCTCCGGCATGCTCAACGGCAACGGGCTCTCCGCTTCCACCGCCTATAGCGGCGCCATGTTCTACATGGTCATTTACGTGCTCACCACGCTGGGTACTTTTGGCGTGATTCTGCTGCTCGCCCGCGAAGGTTTCGAGGCCGAAGACATCCGCGATTTCGCCGGTCTGGCCAAAACTGACCCCTGGATGGCAGGTGTCATGACGTTTCTTTTATTCTCTCTCGCTGGCATTCCGCCGTTCGCCGGGTTTTATGCCAAGCTCGAAGTGCTCACCATTCTGCTCAATACCGGGCGGGTCTGGCTGGTGGTGTACGCGGTCATCCTGTCGGTCATTGGGGCGTATTACTACATTCGCATGGTCAAGGTGATGTACTTTGATGCGCCCACGGCGCTTTCGGCCTCGCGTGCAAGTGGAGTGGGCGGGGCGCGCGCCCTGCTGTCGCTCAATGGTCTGGCGGTTTTATTTCTTGGGTTGATGCCCGGTGGTTTGATGACCTTGTGTTATCAGGCCATCGCCAACACCCTGCACTGAAAGCGTTTCCCTATGCAGAATTCCGCAATCTGGTTGGTCATCGTTCTGGCGTTCGTCGCTGCCAACCTGCCGTTTGTTTCCAACCGGTTCTTCCTGGTCATTCCGCTCAAGAAGACCCCCAAGTCGATCTGGTTACGTCTGCTTGAGCTGCTGATCCTGTTCTTTGTTGTCGGCTTCATTGGCATGGCGCTCGAAGCGCGGATCGGCCAGAACTATCCACAGCATTGGGAGTTCTATGCCGTCTCTGTTGCCATGTTCCTGGTGCTGGCCTTTCCGGGTTACGTGCTGCGTTACATGGTCAAGCGCCATCCGGCCCCGAGTCGCACATGAGCAGCGATCCGGCGCGCGTGCCGCAGGCGGCGGCCTTGCGCGAACACACTCTCGACAGCGAGATGGTGTTTCGCGGCACCTTCCTCAATATTTCGCGCGATCTGGTGCGTCTGGCCAACGGCGCGCAGGTGACCCGCGAATACATCCGCCACTCCGGCGCGGTGATGATCATTCCCCTGCTCGATAACGGCAAGGTGTTGATGGAGCGCCAGTTCCGCACGCCGATGCAGCGGGTGATGGTGGAATTTCCCGCGGGCAAACTCGACGCGGGTGAGAGTTGGCTGGCTTGTGCCCAGCGCGAACTGCGCGAGGAAACCGGCTACAGCGCGAAGCAGTGGGCCTATATCGGGCCGATCAACAACGCGATTTCCTACTCCGACGAAACCATTCACCTCGCTTTCGCGCGCGGTTTGGTTGCTGGTCGCCAATCGCTCGACGACAACGAACTGCTCGATGTTTTCGAGGCCAGTCCGCAAGACACCCTCGACTGGGTGCGCAATGGCCAGATCACCGACGTCAAGACCGTGATCGGCGCGTTCTGGCTGGAAAAACTGCTGCAAAACACCTGGAACTTCGACTGGCAGGACGTGGCCTGACGCTGTAGCTCAGATGCGGCGCTGAACCAGCAGGCGATAGGCCAGCAGATAGAGGGTGACGAAACCCACGCAGCAGGCCATGAGCAGGGGGGTGTTGCCCCACCACAGCATGGCCGGGCCCACGCTGAAAGCCGCGACGGCCCAGAGATAAGGCGAGGTGGCCGCATTGCGGCGTTGCCGCGGATCGGGATGATCGTCCTCGTCGAGCAGGCGGGTGAGCCGCCAGTAGACCAGATGATGCAGATGCAGCGTGTCGGGCGCCGTGCCCGCGCGCTGGCGAAACTTGCGCCGCCACAGCGAATACAGCAACTCCCACACCGGGTAGGCCAGCACCATGAGGGCGAACCAGGGTGAAACGGCTGGGTTGCGCGCCACCAGCAGCACGCTGAGCAGCGCCATCCAGAAGCCGAGCAGATACGCGCCGGTATCGCCCAGGAAGATCTGGCCGCGCGGCCAGTTCCAGAACAGAAAGCCCAGCAGCGCGCCGATGGCGGCAAGGCTGAGCGCCATGATCAGCGGGTCGCTGACCTTGAACGCTACATAGCCGATGGCGCCGAAAATCATGAAGCTCACCATGCCAGCCAGGCCGTTGTAGCCGTCGATCATGTTCACCGCATGCGGCAGGGCGCTGATGGCGACGAGTGCGATGAGCCAACCCAGCACCGGCCAGGCGTGTATCCAGGCGTCAAGCGGCCACAGCCCCAACCGGGTGACGCTGGCCTCAAGCAGCCAGACCGCCAGCCCCGCGGCGAGCACGGTGGCCAGCGCCCGCCACAGGGGGGGTACATGGCGGCGCAGATCTTCCACCACACCGGCGAGCAACACTGGCGCGATGGCGAGGGCCAATCGGCTCGTGAAGGGCGCGCTGACATAAGTGAGGTGCATGAGCCAGAGCAGGCCGACCATCATGCCCAGTGCCAAGGCGAAGCCGCCAGTGCGAGGGGTCGGGTGCTTGTGCCACTTCTGTACGCCCTGGGTCTCGTCCAGGCCGAAATGCCTGCGCCGTCCCAGCACGATGAGGGCGGCGCATCCCAGCCAGCAGAGCAGGGCGGACAGGGCGGTGGCGTGCAGCATGGGTTGCGGTAGAGAAACGCGATAAGCCGACATTGTGCCTTTGCCCGGCATCCCCGATCCACATGTCCTGCCCGCAGCCTAGCCTGCGGCCGTCGCCTACACTGCGCGGCTATGTCTGCATCCTTCTCCTGGCCTTACGAGCTGCTCATCGGTTGGCGCTATACCCGCAGCGGGCGGCGCAGTCGGCGCAACGGCTTCATCTCCTTCATTTCTGCGGTCTCCGTGGGCGGCATCGCCCTCGGGGTGGCCGCGCTGATTGTGGTCATCTCGGTGATGAACGGGTTTCAGAAGGAGGTGCGCGACCGCATGCTCAACGTCATTCCGCACATCCAGATTCTCAATGTCAATGGTCAGGCTTTGCCCGACTGGCGCAGCGTGGCGACATTGGTGAAACACAATCCTGCGGTCACTGGCGTCGCGCCGTTTGTGCAAGGCCAGGCGCTGGTGGCGCAGGGCAGTCAGTTGCAGGGCGTGCTGGTCTGGGGGGTGGAGCCGAGCGAAGAAACCCAGGTGTCGCAGATTCCCGAGCACATGGTGGCGGGGAGTCTGGCGGCGCTCAAACCGGGTGATTTTGGCGTGGTACTGGGCAACGAGTTGGCCAATGCGCTGGGGGTCGGCGTAGGTGATCAGATCACCATGGTGGTGCCCAGCGGCTCCATTACCCCGGCGGGCATGATTCCACGCCTGCGCACCCTGCGGGTGGTGGGCATTTTCAATGTCGGGCACTACGAGTACGACAGCACTCTGGCGCTGGTGAATCTGCAGGACGCTTCGGCGCTGTTCCGCACCGGCGGCCCCACCGGGCTGCGCGTGCAGACCCGCAATATGAATGACGCCCCGCAGATTGCGCAAGACTTGCAGCGCGTGCTGCCGCCCGAACTAGTGGCCCAGCCCTGGACCGAGCAGAACCGCACCTGGTTCGAGGCCGTGGTGATCGAGAAGCGCATGATGTTCATCATCCTCACCATGATCGTGGCGGTGGCGGCGTTCAACCTCGTCTCTACCCTGGTCATGACGGTGACGGACAAGCTGGCCGATATCGCCATCCTGCGCACGCAGGGTGCGAGCCCCGGCTCCATCATGTCCATCTTTTTGCTGCAGGGCGCGGTGACGGGGTTTCTCGGCACCTTCGCCGGGGTCGCGCTGGGTTGTCTGATTGCGTTCAACCTCGATCCCATTGTCTCGTTCCTCGAAGCCGTGCTGCACACCCAGTTCCTGCCGCGCAGCGTGTACCTGATCCACACCATGCCCAGCGATCCGCGCTTTGGCGACATCGCCACCATCACCGTGGCGTCGCTGGTTCTATCGCTCCTGGCCACGCTTTATCCCAGTTGGAGCGCCTCGCGGGTGCAACCGGCGCAGGCTTTGCGGTATGAGTGAACATCTGCTGCTGTCCGATCTGCCCTCGACCTCGCCCGCGCTCGCGCAATTGCTGGCGCAGCCCGGCTTGCCTGCAACCGCCGCTCTTTGCCGCCAAGCCGTGGTGCTGGAGCAGGAGCCACCGCGAGAAGATGCCCAAGCAGCCTGGCTGACGCCCGCCGAGCGCTGGCTGCTGCACGCTCTGCGTCTGGACGGCGCCGACGCCGAGCAGGCGCCCTGGGCACGTCTGGCCGCGCTGGCGGATAGCGTGGCCGACGCTTTTCCCGCAGATCAGGCGCTGTGCCTGCTCACCCCGGCGCATCTGCGGCTGGGGCGCGACAGCCTGTCGCTTTCCGACCCCGCCGCGCTCGATCTCACGGTGGATGACGCGCAGCTACTCTTCGCCGCCGTCGAGCCGCTGTTTGCCAGCGCGGGATGGACTCTGCGCCAAGTAACGCCGATGCGCTGGTATGCCGCCCACTCCAGTCTGACCGAGGTGGTGACGGCGGGCGTGGCGCGAGCACAAGGCCGCAGCGTCGCGGCGTGGATGCCCGGCGGCCCGGCGGCCCGACCCTGGCGGCAACTGCTCACCGAAGTGCAAATGACCTGGCAGCACCATGCCGTCAACGAAGCGCGCGAACAGCGCGGGCTGGCGGATGTCAACACGCTGTGGATACACGGCTGCGGCCCCCTGGCTGCCGATTGGCGCAGCCCGATGCGTCTTGCCGAACATGCGGGAGATGGCGATGCGGTGAGCGATCCCGCGCTATCCGCCGCGTTGCGCGGTCTGGCGCTGCGCCCGCGCAACGGGCCGCTGGACATCCTGCGCATTTTCGACGCCCGCGCGCTGCTGGCCGATGACCCCGCAGCCGGTCTGCGCCAGCTCGATGCCAGCCTCTCCGCCGCCATCGCGCAAGCGGTGCAGCAGACGGGCGGCGTGCGCCTCACCCTCGCGGGCGAGCTGCGCTGGCGCACCCTGCAGATCCGCCGTCCGCAAGACTGGAAATTCTGGCAGCGCGCCGACTTCCTCGCGCAGTTCCACGGTTTGTAGTCAAACAAGCTGTCACGTTATGTCGCCTTGATCACCTACAGTAACAACTTTGTAGGCGATGGGGTGAGAGATGAGGTACGGACGCTGGTGGGCCGCAGTTGGCCTGTTTCTGGGATTGATGCAAGGCGCTTTTGCGCTGCAGGTCAGCAGCCTCAGCCCGCAGGGCGAGGTGGCGCAGGTGCGGCAGGTGGTGGCCCAGTTCGACGGCCCCGCGGTCAACTTTGGCGACGCCCGGGCGCCAGCGCCCCTCAGCGTGACTTGCAGCGACCCCCAGGCGGCGCAGGGCAATGGCCGCTGGATCAGCGCGAACGAGTGGGCGTTCCAGTTTGCCAATGACCTGCCCGCCGGGGTGCGCTGCACGGTGCAGACTTTGCCGAGCTTCAAGTCGCCTCAGGGCAAGGCGCTCAGCGGCCCAACGCGCTGGACGTTCAACACCGGCGGGCCTTTCGTGCGGCGCATCTGGCCGTCGACCGGCGCCGCCATCGACGAGCAGCAGGCCTTCGTGCTGCAACTCAGCGGAGCGGCCACCCCGCAAAGCCTGAGCGAAAACCTTCACTGCAGCATCGAGGGCTTGGGCGAGCAAGTGGCTGTGCAGCAGATCAGCGGCGCGCAGCGCGAGGCCCTGCTCAAGGCGATTGGGCTGGACCAGTCGGCAGCCAGTCAACCCCAGCAGATTGTCACCCTGCGCTGCGCCCGCAAGCTGCCCGCGGGCGGCGAGGTCACCCTGGTTTACGGTGCGGGCGTGAGCACCCCCAGCGGCGTGGAAAGCGGGGTGACGCGGCGCTATGGCTACCGCGTGCGCGAGCCCTTTGCCGCGACCTTCAGTTGCGAACGCGAAAACGCGAAGGCGGGCTGTTCGCCGTTCAAACCGCTATCGCTGAGTTTCAACGCGCCGGTGTCGCGCAAGCTGGCCGCGGCCATCCGGCTGCAGATCGGCAAGCGCAGCGTGGCCCCCGATTTGACCGACGAAGACGGACAGGGCGATGCCCAGGTGGACGACATTGCCTTTGCCCCGCCCTTTGCCGAAAACACCGCGATGCAGATCGTGCTGCCGCCGCAATTCGTCGATGTCGATCATCGCCCCTTGCGCAACGCCGACCGGTTCCCGCTGAACATCGCTACCGGGGCGATGCCGCCGCTGGCCAAGTTCGCCACCTCGCCCTTCGGCATCGTCGAGCGCTTTGCCGAAGGCGTGGATCGCGGCCCGGCGCTGCTGCCCGTCACGCTGCGCCGCGTGCCGTTGGCGCAAGGCGTGCGCGACTATGCCGTGTCCGATCTGCAGCCGCAAAGCGATGCGCAGATCATCGCCTGGTTTCGGCGGGTGCAGGCCTTCAGCAGCTTTTTCATTTCGCGTGATGCGGCGCGCAAGGTGGTGAGCGGGCCGTTGCCGCCCGTGCTGCACGAGGCCAACGGCGATGCCGTCAACCCCGATCAGGTGCAGACCCGCATGGTGTCGTTGCTCGAAGACAAACCGGGCCTGCGCAAGATCGCGCTGCCTGCCGTGGAGGGCGGGAAAACGCGGCCGTTCGAGGTCGTGGGCATTGCGCTGCAGCCGGGGTTTCATGTGATCGAAATCGCCTCCAGAACGCTGGGGCAGGCGCTGCTCGACCCGCGCTATGGAGCGAACCGTGAAATGGTGGTGCGCACCGCGGCCTTGGTCACCAATCTGAACGTGAGCGTGAAAATCGGCCGCGAGAACGCACTGGCCTGGGTGACCACGCTGGACAAGGGACGGCCAGTGGCGGGCGCCAAGGTGCAGGTGTCCGACTGCAAGGGGCGGCTGCTGACCACGGCGACGACCGATGCGCAGGGTCTGGCGCGGTTGAGTGGCCTCGACCCGCAGGCGCCCGATTGCGGCAATGATGACGACGGCGCGCTGGGCTACTTCGATCTGGGTTACTTCGTCTCCGCCCGAGCGACCGACGCCGACGGCACGCCCGACATGGCCTTTGCCTGGAGTAAATGGAACGAGGGCTTCGAGCCTTGGCGCTTCAATGTGCGCACAGACAGCTCCTCCAGTCCCGATACCGTCGCCCACACCATTTTCGACCGTACCCTGCTGCGGGCAGGCGAGACGGTGTCGATGAAGCATCTCCTGCGGGTGGAAACGCTCAAGGGCCTGGAACTGCCCAAGACTTTTCCCGACACCCTGGTCATCACCCATGAGGGCAGCGGCCAGGAGTTCAAGCAGCCCTTGAAATGGCAGCGCACCCCTACGGGCGGCATGACGGCCAGCAGCCAGTTCGCCATTCCGAAGGCGGCCAAGCTGGGGGAGTACGACGTGCAGTTGCGCCGCAAGGAAGGCAACGCTTGGTCGCCGTCCAGCGGCAGTTTTCGCGTGGAGGAATTTCGCCTGCCGGTGTTTACCGGCCGCATCGCCCCGGTGGACAGCAAGCCGCTCATCCGGCCGCAGGATGTGCCGGTGTCGGTGCAAGTGAGCTACACCGCAGGTGGCCCGGCAGCCAATCTGCCGGTTCAGGTCTCGGCGCTGGTGCGCAGCAAATGGCTCTCGTTCGACGGCTTCGACGCCTTCAGCTTCTCGCCGCCGCAACAACAAGGGCAGGGCGGTGATGATGAAGACGCTGCGCAGGACGACAGCAAGATCATCGCCGACAAACTCGCCGTCACCCTCGACCGTCAGGGTTTGGGGCGGGTGGGCATCGATGACGTTCCGCCCTCGAACCAGGCGCGCGAGCTGCTGCTCGAAGCCAGCTATGCCGATCCCAACGGTGAAATCCAGACTCTGCGCAGCACCCAGCCCTTATGGCCCGCCGCCGTCGTCGCGGGCATCAAGACCGAGAGCTGGGTGTCGGCGGGAAAGCAGGCCAAGCTGCAGGCGCTGGCGCTCAATCTGCAGGGCAAGCCGCAGGCGGGTGTGCCGCTTGCCGTCAAGGCCGTCGCCCATATCACCACCACCAGCCGCAAGCGCATGGTGGGCGGCTTCTACGCCTACGACAACAAGACCACGACCAAAGACCTGGGCACTTTGTGCAGCGGCAAGAGCGACGCGCACGGCCTGCTGTTTTGCGACGTGAAGCTGGATCAGGCGGGCGAGATTGAACTGATCGCATCGGCCACCGATGCGCAAGGCCACCCCGCGCAGGCCTCTACCAGCGTCTGGGTGACACGTCAGGGCGAGCTGTGGTTCGGCGGCGAGAACCATGACCGCATGGACGTACTGCCCGAGAAAAAAACCTATCAGCCCGGCGAGACCGCGCAGTTCCAGGTGCGCATGCCCTTTCGCCACGCGACCGCGCTGGTGGCGGTGGAGCGCGAAGGCGTGATGCAGACCGAAGTGGTGCAACTCGACGGGACTGATCCCACCGTGCGCCTAAAGGTCAAACCCGAGTGGGGGCCGAATGTTTATGTGAGCGTGCTGGCGCTGCGCGGGCGGCTGTACGACGTGCCCTGGTACAGCTTTTTCACCTGGGGCTACAAGACGCCGGTGACGTGGTGGCGCCAGTTCTGGAGCGACAGCAAGGACTATGTGCCGCCCACCGCCATGGTCGACTTGAGCAAACCCGCCTTCCGCTTTGGCATGGCCGAGATACGCGTGGGCATTGCCGAACATGCCCTCAAGGTGACCGTGCAGACTGACAAACCGAGCTACCCGGTGCGCGGCACGGCCCGGGTGACGATCACCGCGACCCTGCCCGACGGCAAGCCCGCGGCCGGCGCCGACGTGGCGCTGGCCGCGGTCGATCAGGCCCTGCTCGAACTCATGCCCAACACCAGCTGGGACTTGCTGCACGCCATGTTGCGCGAGCGGGCCTGGGGCGTGGAGACCGGCACCGCGCAGTCCGAGATCATTGGTCGCCGCCATTACGGCCTCAAGGCCGTGCCCGCAGGCGGCGGGGGCGGCAAGACCGAAACCCGCGAGCTGTTCGACACCCTGCTGCTGTGGAAACCCGATGTGATTCTCGACGCACAGGGCA
Organism: Thiomonas sp. TH-17; assembly: GCF_057473305.1. NCBI lineage: Bacteria > Pseudomonadati > Pseudomonadota > Betaproteobacteria > Burkholderiales > Thiomonas > Thiomonas sp. TH-17. The sequence goes on along the minus strand of NZ_JBYCKI010000207.1, from coordinate 603 downwards.
GGGCGGTGGTGGACGTACCGCTCAACGACAGCCTCACCGCGTTTCGCATCGTTGCCGTGGCCGAGCGCGGGCTGAGCCGGTTCGGCACCGGCGAAGCCACCATTCGCAGCACGCAAGACCTGCAGATTCTCTCCGGCCTGCCGCCGCTGGTACGCGAGGGTGATCGATTCACCGCGCCCTTCACCCTGCGCAACACCACCAAGCGTGCGATGCAGGTCACGCTCACGCCGCAGGTGGCCGGTTTGACGCTACCGCCGCAGACCGTGGACATTCCGGCAGACACTGCCCGAGAGGTGAGCTGGAGGGTGGACGTGCCTCTTTCCAATACGCCCGACGGCACGCAGACGCTGGCCTGGCAGATCGACGCCCGCGATGCACTGCACGGCGCCAGAGATGCCCTGCGCGCGCAGCAGCAGGTGCTCGCCGCCGTGCCGCTGGCGGTGCAGCAGGCCACGCTGCAGCAGGTCGACGGTACCTACAGCCTGTCCGTGGCGCCGCCGCCCGGGGCGCTGAAAACCGCGCAAGGCGCCCCGCGCGGCGGGGTGGCGGGCCCCCACGCTCCCGCTACGCGGTCGCTGCCCCCCGAGGGGGCGCACCCCGCCT
>NZ_JBYCKI010000206.1:0-1561 GCF_057473305.1 Thiomonas sp. TH-17 | reverse complement strand
TGGCGAGGCACTCGATGCCTACGGTCATATCGGCCAAGCGTCCTGCGGCGTTGATGCGCGGCCCCAGCGCAAAGCCCAGATCGGCGCTGTTCACCCGTGCCGCCTCGCGCCCCGCCACCTGCAGCAGCGCGGCAACGCCCGGCTGGATCCGCCCGTCGCGGATGCGCTTGAGCCCCTGCGCCACCAGCAGCCGGTTGTTGGCATCGAGCCGCACCACGTCGGCCACGGTACCCAGCGCCACGAGATCGAGCAAGGCGTCGAGGCGCGGTTGAGTCGTGGCGCCGAACACCCCGCGCTGGCGCAGTTCAGACCGCAGCGCCAGCAGCACATAAAACATCACCCCGACCCCGGCAATCGACTTGCTCGGAAACGCGCAGCCCGGCTGATTCGGGTTGACGATGACCTCGGCCTCGGGCAGCGTGTCGCCAGGCAGGTGATGGTCGGTGACGAGCACACGAATGCCCTGCTCGCGCGCCCGCGCCACCCCCTCCACACTGGCGATGCCGTTGTCCACGGTAATGATCCAGTCGGGCTTGCCATCGGCGTGCTGCAAGGCCAGCTCCACCACCGCCGGCGACAGGCCATAGCCCGTGGTGAAACGGTTGGGCACGAGGTAGGAGACTGCAGCCCCCATCGCCCGCAGGCCGCGCAGCCCCACGGCGCAGGCGGTGGCGCCGTCGCAGTCGTAATCGGCGACGATGAGCAGGCGCTCGCCGCGCGCAATGGCATCGGCCAGCACGCGTGCGGCGTCCTCCGCGCCCTTGAGCTGTTTGGGCGGCAGCAGATGCGGCAAGGCCAGCTCCAGCTCGTCCGCCTCTTTGACCCCGCGCGCGGCGAACAACTGCGCCAGCAAAGGGTGCGTGCCGGCCTCTTGCAGCCGGTGCTGAGCGCGGGGATCGGGTTGGCGCAGAACGAATTGCATGGGTTCGTGTCGAGAGTCAAAACACTATTTGAACCGATGCCGCAGCGGCCCTGCGCCGCTCCTACACTGCGCAGTCCATGTCGCGCCCCAAACTCGTCTCTGCCCTGCTGCCCACGGTGCTGCCGTGGATGACCACGCCGCCCCTTCGGCCGCTGCTCAACTGGGGGCTGCGGCGCAGCCTGCGCGCCCCGCGTCTGGCACACACCCGCAGCCCGGCAGACCTCGGCCTGGCCTATGCCAGCGTGCGCATACCCACCGCCAACGGCAAAACCCTGCACGCCTGGCACCTACCCGCGCCGCAAGCCGTGGCACAAGCCACCCCACAACCGTCAGCCGCCCTCGTCATCGTGCATGGCTGGGGCAGCAATGCCGACCTCATGCTGCCGCTGGCTCCGGCGCTACATGCCGCGGGGCTTGCGCTGCTGTTCATCGACACCCGCTGCCACGGCGCCAGCGATGACGAACCCTTCACCTCGCTGCCGCGCTTCGCCGAAGACACGGTGCACGCGGTGGACTGGCTGGCCGCCCGGCCCGACATCGACCCTAGTGTAGTGTTCCATTCTGTTTGGAACTTAAGCGACTATTCGCGCGAATGACCTTCTGCAGGATGTCGCGAGCGCTCTTGGTCCAGATGAACGG
>NZ_JBYCKI010000205.1:0-3124 GCF_057473305.1 Thiomonas sp. TH-17 | reverse complement strand
GGTAGGAGCGCAGTCCCTCAGGCTGGATGTCTTCCGGCACCTGGAACGATGCATCCAGCGCATCCTGGGCAAGCATCTCGATGTGCTTGCCCGTGCGTGCGCAGGACTCGCAGTGCACCGGACCGTGGGGATGACGGGAAATCGTTTTGGCCATGGGGCTGATCTCGCTGTCGATCGGGCGGATGCCCGGTTCACGGCGCAACGCTACGACCAGGCGGGTTCTTGCTGCAAGCCGCATCGGCCTGCGGATGGGGTGCGGCGAATGGCCCTGCAACGTCGCACTGGCTGCGCGTGCAGGATGATTCTTCATGTGGACATTACGATTCTATGGAATTTGTAAGTTGACACGACACCGGCGATGAGCGAGTTAGCTGATGACGAGCGTCGGTTTGGCGCCCGTCCATACCGGGCACAGGAGAGTCTTGGTGATGGCGCGTGCGAAGGGGGCGACGCACAGCATCGCAGGGGGCAGGTCGGGTTGTGGTGACCCGCCTTCAGGCGAACGAGCCATGCGGCGCAGCAGGCGACCCGCTTGGCCTGTGGTTCCTGCGCGTTGTTCGCACGACACGCGCGTGCCCGCAGGCGCCGTTGCAGCCGGCTCAGCGACTGGATGCCATGGCTGCTGAAGATCCGGCACCGCGCCCCAAAGAACCGCCGTGCATCCTGCTCGCCGTGGCGCGCGGGATCGCGCGCGTCAATGACCATGCCGCGATCGATCTGTCGGACCTGATGCTGGCCATCCGGCACACGGTGGACGGCACCTCCGCCAACGCCAGCGCCCGTCTGCCCCCGATGGTCCTGGCGTCCGCGCGGCGCGATTGGACACTGGCCATGGCCATGGCGATGCTCAGTGCAATGTCGGTCTATGTGAATCCGTTATCCGCCGAGGCCGCGTCGTATTTGGTCAAGCTTGGGCTACGCGTCGAGAATCTGGACAACCTGCTCGAAGAGACGTTTCGGGATCAATTCCGTGTCGAATACGCACGCATGCTCGCCGCAAGCATCGGGGTGACCAAGGACGCTGCATCCACTGATCCCGTCAAGGCCCTGCCGCCGCTGACACGGGCACAGGTGATGGACGCCGCAAAGCGCGTTCGCAGCGACCTGGAACGGGCGTTCCTCGACCCTCGAGAGCTGGTCCCGAAGATCGCGGCGGCCTTGATGGAAACACCGGCGCTGCGTTCGGCGCCCAAGAAGCCCTGGGCCACTTTCTTCTTTGTGGGTCCCACGGCCACGGGCAAGAGCTTCGCCGCAGGGATCATCGCGCAGGCGCTGGCGAGAGCATCTGAACTGCCTTCATCGACACCATCCGAGGCTTCGGCGGGGCCTCAAGACGTCTGGGCCAGCACGACCTTCGATCTGTCGGCCTACACCAGCTTCAATCAGAGTTTCGGCCTGGTCGGCTTGACCCAAGGCTATGCCGATGCGAGGCCCGGTGAATTGACCCAGTGGATCCGGGAGCATCCGCGTTCGGTGATCATCCTCGATCATCTGGACAAGGCGCATCCCAACACGCAGAACGTGCTGCTGGAGCTGTTCGACACCGGATTCCTGACCGATCGCTATGGCTTCTACAAGAACAATGACTTAAAACAGGAGCGCATCGCCGAGCCCGCAGTGGACGCCAGACAGTGCATTTTCATCTTCACTGCCAGCATCGATGGCGAGCTGGCGCGGAACGCGGGCTTCTTCGAGCGTTATGCGCGCCAGCCGGGCCAAGGCAAGGACACGCTGCTCGATTACCTGCGCAAGCGGCGCAGCACGAGCCATGGCAGTGACAGCATGCCCGTGTACGACCCCGGGTTGCTCAGTGCGTTGGGGTCTTCCAACCTGCTGTTGTTTGCCCCGCTGGGTGAGGCCGAACTGCGCACACTCGCCAGACAGGGTCTGGGGACGCTGAAGTCGACGTACGCTGCAACCGTGGGCATTCGGCTCCACTGGGAAGCCAACACGGAGCTGCTGGTCGAAGCCAGCCTGCTCGCCCATGGCGCCGATCTCGATGCACGCAAGGTCACGGCGCGTGCGCTGCGCGACCTGTGGCTGCCCGAGCTGGATGCCTACGCGCTGCGTCAGGATTTCGCGCTGCTCGCCGGCCAGTCACTGGACATCCGTTTCACGCCGGGCACCTTGGAGAAGCTGGAGCCCATCAAGGAGCGCCTGGGCATTCCGGTGCAGCTGCAGCCGGACGGTCCGGATCTGGTGCAGTGCCTCAGGCGCCGCAATCGCACCGTGGTGTTCGAGCGCACGCTGGACACCCAGGCGAGCCCATGGACCCTGACCTTGCACGACCCGCAGGTCGCGGTGCCGCAACGCGCCGAGGACTTCACCGGTGGCGGTGCGCTGGTCGTCGAGGTGCCCAGCGTCCGCTTCGGCGACGTGCAGGGCCACGTCGTGGTCAAGCAGCGCCTGCAACAAATCGTGCACCTGCTGAAGGAACCGCGGCAACTCGAGCAATGGGCCGTGGCATCCCCCAGTGGCATGGTGCTGCATGGTCCGCCCGGTACCGGCAAGACCTTGCTGGCAAAGGCGCTTGCTGGCGAAGCGGACTTGCCGTTCCTGGCTGCCAATGGCGTGGATCTGCTTGACCCGAGGTTCACCCAATCCTTGTACGAGCGCGCGCGGCACTATGCCCCGGCGCTGGTGTTCCTCGACGAGATCGATGTGCTGGGAAGCCGCCAGCAGACTGCCTACACCGCCGCCATCAATGCACTGCTGAGCGCGCTCGATGGCTTCGGTGGCGGCAGCAGTCCGGTGTTTACCGTGGCCGCCACCAATTATCTGGAGCGCCTCGATCCGGCGCTGTTGCGACCGGGGCGGCTGGGCCTGCACGTGGAAGTGCCGATGCTCGACCGCGAAGCCCGGCGCGGATTCATCACACGCTACCAGGCGTTGCCCGGTGGCCAGTCCCTGGACGTGGAAGCCTTGCTCGATGCCACCACCGGTCTCAGCGGCGCGGCCCTGGAGTCGGTGCGCAATGAAGCGGCCTATGCGCTGCTGCGCGAAGGTCGCGCCGAGGTGGATACGGCATTCATGCGCGAGATCATCACCACCGAGCGCTTCGGCCCGCGCAGCAGCCGCGCGTTGAGCGCGGCGGACAAACGCCTGACCGCGCTGCACGAGGCCG
>NZ_JBYCKI010000204.1:0-2626 GCF_057473305.1 Thiomonas sp. TH-17 | reverse complement strand
GCGGATGTGGTGGGATCGATCAACGGTCAGGCCGGAACCGGGGCAGGGCAGCAACTCACCGTCACCGGGCCGGGCGCGGCTTTGGGCCTGCAGGTCAACATCAGCGGGCAGGCCACGGGCAGCCTGGGCTCGGTCACGGTCAGCCAGGGCATTTATCAGCAGATGAATGCCATTTTGACCCAGGCGCTCAATACCCAAAGCGGGTTTGTCTCGGCCGCGACCAGCGGGCTGAACAACACCATCAAGGGCATCAATCAGCAGATCACCCAGTTGCAGAACAGCGCGGCATCGCAGACCGCATTGCTGCAGCAGCAGTTCAACGCCATGCAGACGCAGGTCGCGCAGTTGCAGTCGGTGGGGCAATACCTCACCGCGTTCTTCAATCCCTCGAACAGCAGTTCGAGCTCCAGTTCCAGTTCGAACGGCGGCTGATCGTCGCCCCATCAGGAGAGTTTCATGAGTGCAGCCGCTTTTGCCATGCGCGCCTATCGCCAGGTAGAAAATCAGGGCATCTCTGGAGACAAGCTCTACGCCCTCGGGCTGGACGGCATTCTCGAATACCTGCGGCGGGCAGAGGCCGCGCTGCGCAACCCGGACGGCAAGGATTTGCCGCTCAAGGGGCAATCGCTCGGGCGCGCTTACCAACTGGTTGAGCACCTTCTAGCCGTGCTGCCCGATGGTACGCAAGAGGGTACGCAGCTTGCCGAACAGCCGGTGGGCGAACGCCTGGAGCGCATCTATACCTACCTGCTGGCCCGTCTGGCGCAGGCCAATATCTTCGACGACTTGCAGGCCATCGAAGACTGCCGTACCGTGGTCACGGCGCTGCGCGACTCCTGGCATCAGGGCATGGAGCAGGCCGCGGCCTGAGCCGCCTTCCGTGGCGACACGGATTGGCCCGCCTTTTGCTGCAATGGGACAATGCACGGCAAGGAGAACGTCATGTCCCAGTCCAACGAATCTGCAGATTTTCCTGATTCCCGTTTTTTCGCCAGCCACCCCGACGCGCTGCACGGCGCTGTTGCGGCGGTGCAGCTCGATGGCGTGTTTCCGCTGGATTGGTCGGACGATCTGAACCCGCCGCAGGCCCGCGCCGAACTCATGGCGGACAACAACACCCTGCTGCGCGCCCTGCTCATGCTCGACGAGCCCACCGTATCGCACGACAGCGAACATGGCCGCGCCGACGCCATCCAGAATCTGGAGCGGCGCGTTGATCTTTTGCTGCTGATGGCCAGCGCGGCGCTGCGCGGTCTGGGCAATCTGCCACCGGAGCGGCCCTGTGCGCTGTCATCGCGCAAACTGCGCTGGGCCAGCGAGCAGTCGCTCGAACTGGGGCGGCGTCTGTGGGCGCGTATCTACCTGCGGCATCGCATCGCCTTGCCGCTGGTGCTTTCCGGCCTGATTACCGAACAACGACCCGATCGCGGCCAGTTCTGGCACACCCTCGAGCTCGATCCGCTCGACCAGCAGGTGCAGAACGACCTCGACCGGCTGATTTTCCGTCACCATCGCCGCCAGGTGGCGCGGCAGCGCCAGGGCGCTTGAGCCGCCTTGCTGGCGTAGAGACTTCGAACGAGTTGAGTCATGGCCCGTAAAAAAGCCCACGAAGAACACGAAAACCATGAGCGGTGGCTGGTGTCGTATGCCGACTTCATCACCCTGCTGTTTGCGTTTTTCGTGGTGATGTATTCCATCTCCTCGCTCAACGAAGGCAAGTACAAGGTCTTGTCGCAGACCATGATCGCCGCCTTCACCGGCCAGCCGACCACGCCCAACCCGGTGCAGGTGGGGCAGCCGTTCAACAGCATGCCCTCGGCCATCGATCTGCCGCCTATTCCCAAACAGCAAAAACCCGAGATCATTCAGCCGGGTCGAGGGGGGCCGGGGGCCAAGGAAGTGGAAAAAACGCTGGAAGGTGTGGCCGAGAAGATTCAAGCGCTGCTGGCCAGCGCCATTCGCAAGGGCGATGTGCGGGTGCGCATGACCCCGCTGGGCGTGGTGATCGACATCCACGACACCGTGCTGTTCGCCTCGGGTCAGGCGGCGCTCACGCCGCAGGCGCAGGATCTGCTCAACCAGATCGCCGGGGTGCTGCAGGGGGTGGCCTACCCGATTCAGGTCAACGGCTTTACCGATGACCGGCCGATCAACACCCCGCAGTTCGGCTCCAACTGGGCGCTGTCGTCGGCGCGAGCGGTGTCGGTGGTGGAAATGTTCATCGCGCAGGGGGTGAAGCCCGAACAGCTTGTCGCTGCGGGGTATGGTCAATATCATCCGGTCGAATCCAACGACACCGCCAAAGGCCGCGCGGCCAACCGTCGCGTGAGCGTGGTGATCGTGTCTCCCCTCAGCAATACGACCGTGACCGATACGCCCCTGAACCCTGCCGAAGCGCCTGCCGCGCCGCCCGATGTTGCGCCGCCCGTCACGTCGCCCAGCCCTGGAACGCACACTTGAACGACGATCTCCAACCCCTGAAAAACCGTCTGCGCTGGCTCAATCGCAGCATTCTCGTACTCGGCGTTCTCATCCTTCTGGGCCTCATCGTCTGGGCGGTGGACGGCCTGCGCAAACCCGCGCCAGGCACCGAGAGCACGGTCATTCATCCCGCGTCCAGCGCTTC
>NZ_JBYCKI010000203.1:0-8374 GCF_057473305.1 Thiomonas sp. TH-17 | reverse complement strand
TGTACTCGGGCGGATTGTGGCTGCCGGTGATCTGAATGCCGCTGACCACCGGCGTGGTGGCGCAGGCGTAATACAGCATGGGGGTGGCGTTCATGCCCTGATCAACCACATCCACCCCACCCGCGCGCAAGCCTTCGCTGAGCGCCTGCGCCAGCGCCGGGCCAGACAAACGCCCGTCGCGGCTGATGTTCACCGCCGTCTCGCCATTGCGCCGCGCCAGCGTGGCGAAGGCTTGGCCGATGAGGCGGCAGGCGTCTTCGGTCAGCGTTTTGCCAACGATGCCGCGAATGTCGTAGGCCTTGAAAATCGTGGGATCAAGCTGCGCCATGCGGGGCTCCAGTGGGATGCATTGTCAAGAAGAGCGCGCAAGCGTCAACTTGCGTCATTACGATGATGCGTTTGGCAAACCACGCATTTTAGGGAGAGGCTTTGGCAACGTACCTGATCGGCGATGTGCAAGGCTGCGCCGACGCACTCGACGCCCTGCTTGGCGCGCTGCGCTTTGATCCGACCCGCGACCGGCTCATCGTGCTGGGCGATCTGGTCAACCGCGGCGCGCAGTCGCTCGCCAGCATGGAGCGGCTCATGGCGCTGGGCGACAGCGCGCAATGTCTGCTGGGCAATCACGACCTGCATCTGCTGGCCGTGGCGCATGGCGTGCGCAAGGCGCACCGCAGCGACACGCTGGACGACATTCTTCTGTCGCCGCGGCGCGAGGCGCTGATCGACTGGGTGCGCCGCCGACCGCTGGCGCTGATGGAACAGGGCTGGCTGCTGGTGCACGCCGGGGTGTTGCCGCAATGGTCGGCCGACAAAACCCTGCAACTCGCCGCCGAGGTGGAGCGCCGGTTGCGCGCGCCCGATTACGTCGATTTCCTGCGCGTGATGTTCGGCAACCAGCCCGACGAGTGGAGCGAGAGTCTGGCGGGGTTCGACCGCCTTCGCATCGTGGTCAACACCCTCACCCGCGCCCGTTTTCTGCAGGCCAGCGGCCCGAATAGGGGACGACTGGATTTTCACAACAAGCAGGCCAGCGCCAACGGCGCCGCCTCTGAACTCCTGCCCTGGTTCGCCCTGCCGCAGCGCGAAACCGCGCAGACCCCCATCGCCTTCGGCCATTGGTCCACCCTCGGCCTGCGCTGGGAACACAACGCCCTCTGTCTGGACAGCGGCTGCCTGTGGGGCGGGGCGCTCAGCGCCGTGAAGCTGCCGCCCGCGGGTCAGCCCTGGCTGGACATCACCCAGATCCCCTGCACCCGCAGCCTGGCGCCCATGCCGGACTGACAGGCAACAGCCCCTGCCTGCTGCGCAAGCCGCCCCCCGAGGGGGATAACTGACATCGGCCTGACTGTTGATCTCTGTGCTTTCCCGCTGGCCCGCCTCAGCCGTGCGGGCTAAAGTGGGCGCACAACAACATCAGGAGACTTCGATGCAGATCAGCCACCCCGGCGCCCATGCCGGTTTTATGCAGGCGCGCGACCTGCTGCAGCGCCACCGCACCGACTACGCCCGCGCCTACGCCGAATTCCGTTGGCCCGCGCTCGACCGCTTCAACTGGGCGCTCGACTACTTCGATCCCATGGCCCAAGGTAACGAGGCGCTTGCGCTGTGGATCGTGGAAGAAGACGGCAGCGAGGCGCGCTACAGCTTTGCCGACATGGCGCAGCGCTCGGCGCGCATGGCCAACTTCCTGCGCGCAGGCGGCGTGGCGCGCGGCGACCGCGTGCTGCTCATGCTGCCCAACTGCATCGACCTTTGGGACGCCATGCTCGCCTGCATCAAGCTCGGCGCGGTGATGATTCCCGCCACCACCCTGCTCACGCCCACCGATCTCCAAGACCGCATCGCCCGCGGCGACGTGCGGCATGTGATCTGCCTGCCTGCCGACACCGCCAAATTCCACGACCTGCCGCAAACCGTCTGGACGCAGGTGCAAGGCCGCTTCACTGCAGGCAGCGCGCCCGCCGGGTGGACGGCGCTTGCCGGGTCGCAAACAGCGGCCGCCGACTTCACGCCCGAGGCCGACACCCACGCCACCGATCCGCTGCTGCTCTACTTCACCTCCGGCACCACGTCCAAACCCAAGCTGGTGCTGCACACCCATCAAAGCTATCCCGTGGGCACGCTGGCCACGATGTACTGGATCGGCCTGCAACCCGGCGATGTGCACTGGAACATCAGTTCCCCCGGTTGGGCCAAGCACGCCTGGAGCAGTTTTTTCGCCCCTTGGAACGCCGGCGCAGCCATCTTCGCCTTCAACCAGAGCCGCTTCAACGTGCAGGCCACGCTGCAAACCCTGTCTCGCTGCGGCATCACCACGCTGTGCGCGCCGCCCACGGTGTGGCGCATGCTCATCCAGGAAGACCTGAAGCGCTATCCAGTCAAGCTGCGTGAACTGGTGGGCGCAGGCGAACCGCTCAACCCCGAGGTCATCGAACGCGTGCGCGCCGCCTGGGGCATCACCCTGCGCGACGGCTACGGCCAGACCGAAACCTGCGCGCTCGTTGGCAACTCTCCCGGCCAGCCGTTCAAGCCCGGCGCCATGGGCCGCCCCATGCCGGGCTACCGCATCCGCCTGGTCGATGTGGACGGCAACTCAGCAGATGAAGGCGAAGTCTGTGTCGAGACCGAGCCGCGCCCCACCGGTCTGCTCGTCGAATATGCTGGCGACGCCGAGAAGACCGCGCAGGTGCTGCACGACGGCCTCTATCACACCGGCGACGTGGCGCAACGCGACGCCGACGGCTATTACACCTTCGTCGGCCGCACCGACGACGTGTTCAAGTCGTCCGACTACCGCATCAGCCCATTCGAACTCGAAAGCCTGCTGATCGAACATCCCGCCGTGGCCGAGGCCGCCGTGGTGCCCTGCCCTGATGCGCTGCGGCTGACCATCCCCAAAGCCTTCGTGTCGTGCCGGGTCGGCTTTGCGCCCAGCGCTGAACTGGCCCGCGACATCCTGCAATTCGTGCGCGAACGCGCCGCGCCCTACAAGCGCATCCGCCGCATCGAGTTCTACGAACTGCCCAAAACCATCTCGGGCAAGATCCGCCGGGTTGAGTTGCGCAAAATCGAAGCCGACCGCGCGGCAGGCGTGCGAGGCGAACTGGAGTTTTACGAGGACGATCTCCCAGCCTGAAAGCGCCGCGCTCCGTCTCTAAAATCGTGGCCTTTCTCACCAACAAGGCCACCCCATGGTCCACAACGAACTCGACGTCCTGACCGAACTGGTCCCGCTTGGCAACGGCCTGAAGGTCATCGAACTGGGCTGCGGCAGCGCCCGGCTGCTCACCGAGCTGCTGGGGCGCTGCCCGGCCTGCGAAGCGCTGGCGCTGGAAGTTGATGCCGTGCAGCACGCCAAGAATCTGGCGCGCCTGCCCGAAACGCTTGCGCCGCGACTGCGCTTCGTGCAGGAGAGCGCCACGGCCATACCGGCCGCGGATGGCGGCTTCGATCTGGCGCTTATGCTCAAGTCGTTGCACCACATTCCACTGCACGCCATGCAAACCGCACTGGCGGAAACCTGGCGCGTGCTGCGCCCGGGCGGCTGGCTCTACGTCTCGGAACCCGTCTACGACGGCGCGCTGAACGACATCGTCAAGCTCTACAACGACGAAGGCCCGGTGCGCGCCGCAGCGCAGGCTGCGCTCGACCAAGCCCTGCTAACCGGGCAATGGCAGCAGACCGCCGAGCGCCGCTTCGACATGCCCGCGCACTTCCCCAACTGGGAGTCTTTCGAGCAGCGCATGCTCTACCCCAGCTTCGCCGATCATCAGATCACCGAAGTCCTGCGCCAGTCCGTGAAAGCTGCGTTTGATCCGCATTGCGGCGCCGATGGCGCGCACTTCACCCGCCCGATGCACGTGCGGCTGCTGCAAAAGCAAGCGGTGTGATTCACCCCGCCACAACCAAGCCAAGCCCCATCGCCGCGAGAGCGCACAAGGCGAGCCCCTGCAGCGCCGAGTGCATGCCAAGGCCAGCGCTCAACAACGGGCCGAGAAAACTGGCGAATGCGAACGCACCAAACAGCAGGCCGAAGGCCGCCTCGCCGTGGCGCTCGGCCACATGCGCAGCCAAGGCAGGCAGCTTGCCCGCCATGCCGCCGAACGCCAGGCCGATAAGCAGCGGATAGGCGGCAAAGGCCCACGCGCCATAGCCGTGCAGCGCGCCCAGCAACAAAAGCGCGGCAAGCGCGTTGAGGCCCAGCGCCGCCGTGCGACTGAAGCGCGGCGAAATCCAGTCGGCCAGCAAGCCAAATCCAAGCCGTCCCACTCCGTTGCCCAAGGCCATCAGAGACACCGCCAACACACCCAGCGCCGAACTGACGCCAAGGGCCTTGGTGAGATGCCCGATCGTGGCAAAAGAGGCGGAGCCCAGCGGCGCGGCCATCAGGACAATGACCAGTGCCCACTGCAAGGGCCGCTGTCTGAGCAGAACCATCAGCGGCAGGGGGTCCGTTTGGCGCCCCGGCGCCGCGGGCACCTCGGGCACCTCGGGCAGAAAGGCCCAGGCCAGCCACCCGATGGCCGCATACACGCCGAGCAGCGCGGCAAGCGAGGGCCGCCAGCCCATGTGACGGTTGATCTCATCGAACAAGGGCGCACTGACCACGGACGACATGCCATAGAGCGCCAGCAGCGCGCCGCCCAGCGAACCGCGGCGCTGCGGGTAAAGGCGCGAAACCAGGGCGATGCAGGCGGCGGTCGACAAACCCGCGCCGACGCCCAGAGCCAGCAGGCTGTAGCCCAGCATGAACGCCACGGGCGAGGCCGTCAGAAGGCCGATGCCCCCGCCCACGGTGAAACAGGTCAGCGCCAACGCCAGCAGCGTCTTCGGCGCCAGGCGATGAAGTGCGCGCCCCGCCAGAATGACGGCGGGAAGCAAACCCAGCGGGGTAAGCGAGAAAGCCAGATCGAGAGTGGCCTGCGGCCAGCCGCTCTGGATGTGGAGGGCCGGGGAAATCGTTCCCCAGGAATAGATCAGGCCGAAAATGAACTGAAACGGGGTCAGCAAGACAAAGGGAATCCATCGGCGCATAGGTCGTCATCCAAAGGCAGCATTCGAGCGTGTCGTCAGGAATGGCCTGACCGCTGCATCGTAGGTACAGCCAACCCTTAAACTTGGCTTCCCATGCACCCCTTTCAAGGATGACACTGCACATGCGCGACCACCTGAGTGGCGACATACCCCACAACCCTGGAAGCTGGGAGCAGTTGTTGTCTCGCCGGTTCGTGCCAGGCCACACCAGCCTCACTTCCGCTGGCCCGGGAGGCCACATCGGACAGGAGGTTCGCGCGGGAGCGTTGAGCATGACGCCCCTGATCGTGCAACCGCAGATCATCACGCACAGCGCGCAGCATCTGTCCGCTTTATCGGCCGATGTTCGCGATACCGTCTTGAGCCATATCGTCGTCGAGGGTGAAGGTGTGATCGAGCAGGAAGGCGCGGCACTGAACTTTCGCTCTGGTGACCTGTCGTTTCGCAACCTGCAGCACCCCTCACGCATCGTCTTCGTAACGCCCGCCCGTCTGATCGCCGTGAGAATGCCGCGCGATGCCTTGCTGTGGCATCAGGCCAGACGCGATTGTCGACAGCCCCTGCGGCCAAGAATCGTCGACTCATGCGGTCTGCACAAGCTGCTGCCCCCATCGGATCGAGGTTCGGTCAGCAGCCTGTATGCGGGATTCGCGCTGCCCTGGCTGTTCGCGGCGGCCTATCACAGCATTGAGCGGAACGCCGAGCCGACCGACCCGCCGAACGCCACCCGCTGGCAGCAGGTTCTGTCCTACGTCGAAACCCATTTGTTCGATGCGTCTGCCCTGTCGCCCGCTGACTGCGCGCGGGCTGTGGGCATCTCAGAGCGATATCTCTACCGGCTCGCATCGCTGCGCGGCATCACCTTTTCCCGGCTGGTGAAACACCGAAGGCTTGAGACCGCCCGCGCGCTCCTTGAACACCCGGCCTCGCGTCATGTGTCGATTGCCTCCGTCGCCTATCAATGCGGCTTCACCGAGCCTGCGCACTTCAGCCGCGCCTATCGACAGCATTTCGGTCAGTCGCCTCGCCAGAGCCGCAAGTCCTCGACAGCGACTCGGTAAACGCTGAGCGGCTTCGTCAGTCGCTACGGACGGCTCACCCCGCCACTTCCGGATCGATACCCGCCACCGGCACGCGCAGGAAGTGCTCGCGGTAGTGGCGCAACTCGTCGATGGATTCCTGAATGTCGGCCAGCGCGGTGTGGGCCTGCTGCTTCTTGAAGGCGCTCACCAGCTCGGGGCGCCAGCGCCGCGCCAGTTCCTTGAGGGTGCTCACGTCGAGGTTGCGGTAGTGGAAATAGGTTTCTAGCTCGGGCATGCCCCGGGCCATGAAACGGCGATCCTGGCAGATGGTGTTGCCGCACATGGGCGACTTGCCGGCAGGCACGTATTTCTTGAGGAAAGCGATGATCGCCTTGCTGGCCTGCGCTTCGTCCACCGTGCTGGCGCGCACCCGGTCGGTCAGGCCGGACTTGCCGTGGGTGTTCTGGTTCCAGGCGTCCATGCCGGCCAGCACCGCGTCGCTTTGATGGATGGCCAGCACGGGCCCTTCCACGCGCACGGTGAGCTGCGGATCGGTCACGACCACGGCCACTTCGATGATGCGATCGGTGTCGGGATTCAGCCCCGTCATCTCCATATCGACCCAGATGAGGTTGTCGTCGTGACAGGCGAGGATGGAAGCGGCGGGCGTGGCGGAATCGGACATGAAATGCATTCAAGTAGGGGAATGGCGACGGCGGGTCGCGAGGACAGGCCGGGTGGGATAATCTGACTGAACCTGAGACTGACAAGGATTTTCGCATGAGCCCGCAACATCTTGCCCTCGCCTGGAGCGCGCTGTTCGCCGCCGCGCTGATTGGCGGCACGGCGCTGAAGCTCTGGCTGGCCCAGCGGCAGCAGCGCCACGTGCTCGCGCACCGTGATGCCGTGCCCGCGCCATTCCGCGCCAGCATTTCGCTCGAAGCCCACCAGAAAGCCGCTGACTACACCGTGGCGAAACTGCGCTTTGGCCTGTGGACGACGCTGTTCTCCGCCATGATCGTGCTGGTGTGGACGCTCGAAGGCGGGCTGCAGTTGCTCAACGGCTGGGTGAGCGCCACTTTCGGCACCGCTTTGGGCGGTCAGCTTGCGCTGCTGGTGGCCTTCGCCGTGATCGGTTCGCTGCTCGATCTGCCCTGGGACATCGCGCGCACTTTCGGCCTGGAAGCGCGCTTCGGTTTCAACCGCCAGACGCCGCGCTCCTATGCGTTGGACCTGCTCAAAAACACCCTGGTCGGCGCCGTGCTCATGCTGCCGCTGGCGCTGCTGGTGCTCTGGATCATGCAGGTCGCCGGGGGTTGGTGGTGGCTGTGGGCCTGGGCCGGACTCACGGCGTTCAGCCTGCTGATGATGGTGGCCTATCCGCTGGTGATTGCGCCGTTGTTCAACAAGTTCCAGCCGCTTCCAGACGGCGAGGTGAAAACCCGCGCGCAGGCGCTCATGCAGCGCTGTGACTTTGCGCTGTCGGGGCTGTTCGTCATGGACGGTTCGCGTCGCAGCGCGCACGCCAACGCCTACTTCACCGGCATGGGCGCAGCGCGGCGCGTGGTGCTGTTCGACACCCTGCTCGGCCAGCTCAGCCCGGCGCAGATCGAAGGCGTGCTCGCGCACGAGGTCGGGCACTACAAGCGGCGCCACATTCTCAAGCGCATGGTGGTGATGTTCGGGGTCAGTCTGGCGGGCTTTGCGCTACTGGGCTGGCTGTCGAACCAGGTTTGGTTCTACGTCGGCCTGGGCGTCATGCCCAATCTGTTCGCCCCCAACCATGCACTCGCGCTCATTCTGTTCAGTCTGGCGCTGCCGGTGTTTGCGGTGTTTTTCAGCCCACTGGGTGCGGCCACTTCGCGCAAACATGAATTCGAAGCCGACGCCTACGCGGCCCAGCACAGCGACGCCCGCGCGCTAGGCGAAGCCCTCGTCACCCTCTACCGCGACAATGCCAGCACGCTCACGCCCGACCCCGTTTATGTGCGCTTTTATTACAGCCACCCGCCCGCCCTGCAGCGACTGGAACGGCTGGGCGCATTGCCCTCATCCATCGCGCCTTCTTCGGCCCACACTCCGGCGACAGCCTGAACAGCCATGACACCCCAAGAATTGCTCGACAGCCACTGCGTGCCGCTAGACGCCAGCCAACGCCTGGACACCGCGGCCATGACGCCCTACCTGCAACTGCTGGACGGCTGGCGGTTTGAAGACGGCAGCATTCGCAAGACCTACGCTTTCGGCAACTATTACCAGACTCTCGCCTTCGTGAATGCGCTGGCGTGGGTGGTGCACCGCGAAGACCACCATCC
>NZ_JBYCKI010000202.1:0-3824 GCF_057473305.1 Thiomonas sp. TH-17 | reverse complement strand
TGCAGCAGCGTCGGCTGATCGACCTGTCCGACGCCGACGACGCCTACAAGCGACTGTCCACCGCCAAGCTCGACGCCATGCTCGCGCTGGCCGAAGCCGCAGACTGCCGTCGCGTGCGCCTGCTGGGCTACTTCAGCGAAGCCAGCGCGCCCTGCGGCAACTGCGACAACTGTCTCAACCCGCCGCAACTCATCGACGCCACCGAGGCCGCGCAAAAGCTGCTGTCCACGATCTACCGCTGCCGCCAGTCCAGCGGCTCCAGCTTCGCCGCCAGCCACCTCATCGACGTGCTGCGCGGCAAGCGCACCGAAAAAACCGAGCGCCACGGCCACCATGCGCTCTCGACCTTTGGCATCGGCGCCGATCTGAGCGAGACCGACTGGCGCTTGCTACTACGCCAGCTCGTCGCGCAACGACTGGTCGAAGTCGACGCCACACATTTCAATGTGCTGCACCTCACCGACGCCAGCCGCGCCGTGCTCAAGGGCGCGCAGCGCATCCACCTCAAGCACCGCGAGCCGGGCGCGGAACGCCGTCGCCGCAGCGCCAACGGCAGCACGACATCGACCGGCACGCGACTGACCATGCAGTCAATGTCGAGCGCCGACGCCGAGCTGTTTGCCCGCCTGCGCATCTGGCGCGCGGCCACCGCCAAGGAGCACGGCGTGCCCGCCTTTGTGGTGTTTCCCGACGCCACGCTGCAGGCCATCGCCCTGGCCCGGCCGGATAGCCTGGATGCGCTACGCGGCATTTCCGGCGTGGGCGACAAAAAGCGCGATACCTACGGCGCCGCGCTGCTCGAAGTCATTGCACAGGCCAACCATGTCAGTTGACACGCTCCCGTTCCAGCGCCTGCTGCACACCCCGATCTTCAAACCCTGGCCCGCCGACACCCTGGCGCGGCTGCAGGCGCATTGCCAGACGCTCAGCCTGCGCACCGGCAGCGTGCTGTTCACCGAAGGCAGTGCGGGCAGCGCGTTTTACTTCGTATTGAGTGGGCGCATGTTGTTGAGTTCGGGCAGTGCGGCGGGACAGGAGAAGATTGTCGAAATCATCCAGCCCGATCAGTTGTTCGCGCTGGCCGTAGGGTTTCTGGGCAAAAAATATCCCGTCACCGCCACCTGTGAGGGCCGCTGCGAGCTGATCGAGATTCCGTTCGCCCCTTTTCTGCAGATTCTGCGCGAGCAGCCCGAACTCACCTGGTTTATGATGGGCAACCTCAGCATCCGGCTGAATTTTCTGGTCAACGAGGTGCGACGCATGAGCGTAGAGTCGGCCGATGCGCGGGTGGCTGAATATCTGCTCGATCAATGCCCGCACTGGGACGGACCGGCCCGGGTGGAACTGCCGTGCACCAAGGCCGCGCTGGCCGCCCGTCTGGGCATCAAGCCGGAGACGCTCTCACGGGTGTTTGCCCGCCTGCGCCGTGACGGCCTGGCCGAGATTGGCCGGCTGCATGTGGACATCCCCGACCCCAAAGCCTTGCGCGCCTGGCGCAGTGGCCGCTGAACGGGGTCAGATCAAACATCGGCCAAGCTTTTTTGGCGCTTGACCGCAGTCAAGGACGCGGGAAAACCCGACTTCCTAGAGTGCAGCCCTGTCATCAACCCGCCAGGAGCTTCACATGTTTTGTTATCAATGCGACCAGACCACCCGCAACGACAACGGTATCGGTTGCACCGGACCGCAAGGCGTTTGCGGCAAAGATGAACCGACCTCCGATCTGCAGGATCTGCTGATCTATCAACTCAAGGGCATCGCCCAGTACGCCAAACGCGCCCGCGCACTGGGCTGGACCGACCCGGCGGTGGATCGCTTCATGCTCTACGGTCTGTTCACCACCCTGACCAACGTCAACTTCAACACCGCGCGCTTCGGCAAACTCATTCAGGAAGCCGCCGCCACCCGCGACCGGGTGCGCGATGCGTATGTGGCCGCGGCGCGCAGCCAGGGCCAGACGCCCGAAACCCTCGAAGGCCCGGCCAGCTTCGTACCCGCCGCCTCGCTCGACGCCGTGCTGGAGCAGGCCGCGCTGGGCGGCGTCAAGGCGGGTGAAGACGTGGTCGGCGAGGACGCCAACGGTCTGCGCGTGCTGATTCTCTACGGCATGAAAGGGGTTGCCGCCTACGCCTACCACGCCCGCATGCTTGGGCAACAGCGCGACAGCGTGGACGCCAAGGTGGAAGACCTGCTCGACTATCTCGCCAGCAACCCCGCCGACATCGGCGACCTGCTGGAACATGCGCTGGAGGTCGGCCGACTGAATCTGGAAGTCATGGAAATGCTCGACGCCGGCAACACCGGCGCGTTCGGCGCGCAGCAGATCACGCAGGTGCGCACCACTCCGGTCAAAGGCAAGGCCATTCTGGTCAGCGGCCACGACATGCACGATCTGCAACTGCTGCTGGAACAGACGCAGGGGATGGGCATCAACGTCTATACCCACGGCGAAATGCTGCCCGCGCATGCCTATCCCAAGCTCAAGGCCTACCCGCAACTCGTGGGCAATTACGGCGGCGCCTGGCAGGATCAGCAAACCGAGTTCGCCAACTTTCCCGGCCCGGTGATCGTCACCTCCAACTGCATCATCGAGCCCGACCGCAGCTACAAGAACCGCGTGTTCACCACCGGCCCGGTGGGCTGGCCCGGCGTGCGGCACATTGAAGGCGGCGATTTTTCCGCCGTCATCCAGGCGGCAAAAGCGACGCCCGGCTTCAGCGAAGACGCGCCGGAGAAGTTCATCACCGTGGGCTTTGGCCGCCACACCCTGATGGGCGTGGCTGATCAAGTGGTTGACGCGGTCAAGAGCGGCGCGATCCGCCACTTCTTCCTCGTCGGCGGCTGCGATGGCGCTTCGCCCAAACGGCAATACTTCACCGACGTGGCGAAAGAAGCGCCGAGCGACAGCGTCATCCTCACTCTGGGCTGCGGCAAATACCGCGTGAACCGCGAAGACTACGGCGACATCGGCGGCATTCCGCGCCTACTCGACGTGGGTCAGTGCAACGACGCGCACTCGGCCATCCAGATCGCCGGGGCGCTGGCCAAGGCCTTCGATTGCGGGCTGAACGACCTGCCGCTGTCTTACATGATCTCGTGGATGGAGCAAAAGGCCACGGCCATTTTCCTGTCCATGCTGGCGCTCGATCTCAAGGGCATCCACCTCGGCCCCACGCTGCCCGGCTATCTCACGCCCAATCTGATCGCCGTGCTGCAAGAGCGCTATGACGTGCGCCCGATCGGCGACGCCCGCGCCGACGTGGCCGCCGCGCTGCAAGCAGCTTGACCCCGCTTGCCGCCCCTGCGCGCGCGGGGGCGGCTTTCAGGAATCCATGTCATGAACGATTACGCCATCTCCCTCGAAACCCGCGACGGCAAGACCTTCGCGTTTCACAGCAACCCCCAGGAAAGCCTGCTCGAAGCCGCTTTGCGCCAAGACATTCTGCTGCCCGCCAACTGCCGCAGCGGGTCGTGCGGGTCGTGCGTGGCCCGGGTCGAATCCGGGCTGGTGCAACTGACCGAAGTCTCCAGCAGCGTGATCGACGACGCCCAGCGGGCGCAAGGTCAGGTGCTGCTGTGCCGCAGCTACGCCGAGTCTGACGTGCGCCTGACCGCGCCCTACCCTTCAGACAAAGTGCGGCTGCAGCAAATCATTGTGCGCAAGGCCTCCATAGCCCGTCTGGAGCCGCTGGCGCAAGACACCGTCGGCCTCTGGCTGCAACTCCAGCCGCACGACACCTTGGGCGCAGGCGCCGAGTTCGAGCCCGGTCAATACATGGAACTGCGCGTGCCCGGAACCGATCAGTGGCGCCCCTTCTCCATCG
>NZ_JBYCKI010000201.1:0-12561 GCF_057473305.1 Thiomonas sp. TH-17 | reverse complement strand
TTGCGCAGCCAGTTCGATGACGGATTCGACCGTAGCCTCGCGGCGTTCTTCGGCAGGTAGATGCGTGGGACGAGTATTCAATTTGAGCGCAGAGTTAAAGTAAGTAAGTGAATACTAACATCGCGCATTGCAGAAAAGCACACCCAGGTCGTAGCAGATGACGCCCGGTGTGCTTTGTCGGGGAAAGCGGCGCGGGTCAGACCCGGCCGGTGATTTGGCGCAGGAGTGGGGCAATCGGTCCTGATCAAGTTGCGTTGATGGATCAGCAAAGCGATCGATCCTGAAAGAAATGCATTGAACGCAGGGTTTGCTTGAATTGTCAGCCAAACTCAGGATGCGAGGCAATGGCATAGGTGGGGATCTGCCGCGACGATCTGCCCCCGAGCAGCAGCAGACCCAATCACATGGCAAGCCCAACACCCCGGAATATCCGGCTTTTGATCGGCGCCAAAAAACGAAGGGAAAACGGATTTTGAATTTTGCAGGGCCGACGACTTATGCCGGACTATGTGGAAGTTCCAAGATCGCCTCCATTCCGCCATCGCGGCGATTCTGCAACGTCAACCGTCCCCCCGCCGCACGCGCGATGTCGCGTGCGATACCGAGGCCAAGGCCGGTGCCGCCGGTTTGACGGCTGCGCGACGCTTCGAGCCGATAGAACGGCTCAAACACCTTTTCCAGTTCTTCCTCCGGAATGCCGGGGCCCTGATCCTGAATGCGCAGTGTCAGGGAGGTAGCGCTATCGTCGACGACGATGAGGGCCCGTTCGCCATATAAAACGGCATTGTCGAGCAGATTCGCTAAGCAGCGCTTTATTCGAGCTGGATCCCCAACGAAGGGCTTGTTGGTCCGCCCTTGAATCTGCACTTCACGCCCCATCTCTTCTGCGTCGGCCTGCAGACTTTCAAGCAAGGACATGATGTCGATGGGCTGAATATGTTGTGGCTGGTCGAGACCGCGCATGAAGTCCAGCGTGTACTTCACCATCTGCTCCATCTCCAGCAGATCCTTCTCGAACCGCGCGCGCACATCGTCATCATCCAGCAGTTCTGCGCGCAAACGCATGCGGGTGATCGGCGTTTTCAGATCGTGCGACATGGCCGAAAAAATGCGCGTCCGATCCGTAATAAATCGAATCAGTTGAGCCTGCATGGTGTTGAACGCGTGTGCAGCCCGCCGTACCTCGGCAGGTCCAGCTTCCGGCAGTGGAGGACGATGGATGTCTTCACCAAGTGATTCAGCGGCCGAGGCTAGGACCGCCAGCGGCCGCGTCATCCACCGCACGGCCACGTAGGAAAGGAACAACACTGACGCCAAGAGGACGAGCAAGGTCAGCAGCAAATGCCAGGGGGGCGCCTGGGCGCCTTGGTGAAGCTGGGTTGTAAAGGCCACCCAGCTTCCATCGTGCAGTTGCACCTGGATCAGGAAGCCGAGTTTTTCCGCCATGAAGGCTTGCATGGAAGACCGGGATGCCTGTGTCATACCCGACATATAGGCCGCCATCGAGGCCATGCCAGGTAGGGGTCGCCGGTGCATGTCGGAGAATCCATTGGCATCAGAAGGGTTTGCACTGGCCGAGACGATCAGCGGTCTTTCATCCCCGAGTGCGGAATGAAGCGCCTGTGAAAACATCATGGTTTGTGCGCTGCGCATTGCGGCAGCCGTTGTCTTGATGGGTGAGGGCTCCAAGTCCACGACCTGGGGCGGCACGCTCAAGACTTTTGCGATACGGAGCCGCTCCTGATGCGGCATCGAATCCAGAAGTTTGACCACGTCAGCAATGCGTTGCGCAGACTGCATGCCGCTGTTGCGCAGCACCGCTCGGTCGCGCTCGGCGAAGTTAATTGAGGCGCTCAGGAGTTGCGCCAAAATCAAGCCGCTCGAGAGGACCAGCATCATGCGGCCGAACAGCGACGCCGGCAGCAACCGTTTCACGGCTTTCCTTCAACGGGCACTGACAACACATAGCCCATGCCGCGCACCGTCTTGATCAGCACCGGGTCGCGCGGATCGTCTCCAAGACGTTGACGCAAGCGACTGACCTGGACATCAATGCTGCGATCGAGCGGGTCGGCCTCCCGGCCTTGCGTGAGATCCACCAACTGGTCGCGGTTGAGAACCCGGTTGGGATGTCTCAGAAAAATGCGCAACAAGCGGTATTCCGCGCCACTCAGCGTCACGACCACGCCTGCGGGAGAAATCAGATGGCGATGCAGGGTGTTGAGCGTCCAGCCTGCAAAATGGGCCTCGCGCAAATCTTCGGGCTGCAAATTGACGGGCAGGCTGCGAGCGCGTCGCAAGATGACCTTGATGCGGGCGAGCAACTCGCGCGCGCTGAAGGGCTTGGTCAGATAGTCGTCGGCGCCCATCTCCAGCCCGACGACACGATCGGTCTCGTCGCTGCGGGCGGTGAGCATCAACACAGGGATGTCGGATTTGGCGCGGAGCTGGCGACAGAGCGTCAGACCGTCGTCGCCCGGAAGCATCAGATCGAGCACGATCAAGTCGATGCGTGCGGCGACGAGGGCGCGCTCCATGGCCTTGCCGTCGCCCACCGCGGTGACGCGCAGCCCGTTCTTTTGCAAATAGGCGCTCAGCAGATTACGGATCTCGCCATCGTCGTCAACGATCAGGATGTGGTCAGGTGTGTCCATGCCGTGATTTTCAGCGGTCTGCGGCGCGCCTCGTCAAAAACAATGTAACGCAGCATGTCAGCCACAGGTTCGCAGATCATGCGATACAAAACAGCCGCTTTTTGACACGGCCTGCTTACACGTCAGCGTTGAAATGGCTCCCATTGCGATGGCGGTCCATCAGATGTCGCTGCGGGAACGTCCTGCCAACCGTCTACGCATTTTGATCGGAGATCAATCATGAAATGCAACCATAGAACACTCGGTCTTGCCGCCGTCCTCTCGCTCGCCGCAATCGGCACAGCCTACGCACAATCCCCTGCCCAACCGCAGCAATACGGCTGCATGCAGGGGGGCGGGCCGGGCATGGGCATGATGGGCGAACGCGGCATGGCTGCGGGCATGATGGGGCGCGGTGATCCAACTGCCAGAATGGAAAATCGGCTTGGCGCGATGAAGGCGCAATTGCAGATCACGCCGCAGCAAGAGCCTGCTTGGGACGCCTTTAAGGCACAAGCCAAGAAGCAGGCCGATGCGATGCAGTCCATGCGGACCACCCTGTTTGAGGCAAAGGGCAATGCTCCGGAACGCATGGAGCAACGCACCCAGTTGATGCAAGCGCGCGTGGCAGGCATGGAGACCATGACCGCTGCGATGAAAACGCTCTATGCCGAACTGAGCCCGGGGCAGCAAGCCATACTGAATCAGCAGTTTGGCGCGATGCGCGGAACCCGTCGCGGAGCGCCTGCGGGCGCGCAGTAAACCGGGGCCGGACGAGCGCGCGCGATCGCACGGATATAACCCGCCGATTGCGCGTGCAATGCACCGCGGCATGCAGTCGGCGCCAAACACAAAGGAGTACGCATCATGATGGGGTATTGGGGTTGGGGCGCAGGCCCTTGGTTCGGGATGTGGATCATTCCAGTCCTGGTGTTGGGTCTGATTCTCTGGATGATTTTCAGAGGAGGACACGGCGTGTCGCATTGCGGGGACCGGCATTCCAGGCAAGAGTCGGCACGTGAGGCGCTTGACCGGCGCTATGCGAACGGTGAAATCAGTCGCGAGGACTATCAGCGCATGAAACAGGAGATCAACTCATGACGTCGGCTAAATCGAACAAATTGCCGGGTTCGGCGGATCACCACAAGCCGCCCGATTGGAAGGACGGCAAACTCAGCCGACGCCAGATCATTGTTGGTGCCGTGGCGGGCAGCTCTCTCTGGTTGGCGGGCCGCACGCATGCACAGGGCATGGGCGGCATGATGATGGGGTCGATGCCGGGCATGGGTCAGGGCGGCATGGCCGGTATGGGTGCAAACACCGCGCTCGGCGCGACAGTGCCGTCCGGCGTGTTCACCCGCCCCATGCCCATCCCTGGGCAACTCGGCGGACAGGCTCAGGCGGATGGCAGTCTGGCGTATGCATTGCGGATCGCCCCCGGAACCAGCACCTTGCTCGCGGGTGTGCGGACCCCTACCTGGGGCTATAACGGGGCTTATCTGGGCCCGACGCTGCGCATCCCGCGCGGCAAACGGGTGCGGATCCAGGTTCGCAATGCGCTGAACCAGCCGACAACCACCCATTGGCACGGCGCCCATGTGCCCGGCACGATGGATGGCGGCCCGCAAAGCCTCATCGCGCCGGGGCACGCCATGGATTACGCCTACACCCTGGATCAACCGGGTGCCACGCTTTGGTATCACCCCCACCCGGATGGGCTGACAGGCCCTCACGTCTACGCCGGTATGGCAGGGCTGCTGCTGGTCGATGATGGCGTGGACCGCGCCCTCGGGTTGCCGCATACCTGGGGCGTGGATGACTTTCCCGTGATCGTGCAAGATCGGCGCTTTGGGGCTGATGGCACGCTGCGCTATATGAACAGCATGATGGACCGCATGGGCATGAAGGGCGACCGGTTTTTGGTGAACGGTTGTGAGCAGCCCTATGTCAACGTTCCTGCGCAATGGGTGCGGCTGCGTCTGGTCAACGGATCGAATGCGCGCCTCTATAACTTTGCTTTCGCCAGCGGCCAGAGTTTTTATGTGGTGGCCAGCGATGCCGGACTTCTGGCTCGCCCTGTGGAGAGGCGCAGTTTGCTTCTCGCTGCGGCGGAGCGTGCGGAGATCCTGGTGGATTTGCGCACACTCCAAGGAAGCACTCTGGTGTTGCGCAGTGACTCGGGCTCCGTTGTTCCAGGGCTGAGCAGCATGCCCATGGACGCTGATCGATTTGATCGCCAGGGGTTCGATCTGCTGCAGCTTCGGGTTGGCGCCCCTGCCGGAAAATCGGGGCGGCTTCCTGATCATCTGGTGGCCATCCCGTCGCTACGCATCGACGCGCCCCAGCGACTGTTCAGCTTGCAGGGAATGCAAGGGATGCAGGGCGCCATGGGAGGCGGGGCAATGGGCGCGATGGGGGGCATGTCGGGGGATCAGGGCATGGGCGCAAACACCGGCCCTGGCGGCATGAGCATGGGCGTGGGCATGGAAAAACTATTTTCTATCAACCACCAGTTCATGGAGATGGCGGTGATCAATCAGCGCGTGCGCCTAGGCAGCACCGAGGTCTGGCAAGTGAGGAACGAGGGCCATATGGCGCATACCTTCCATGTCCATGGCACGTCGTTTCAGATTCTCTCGCGCGATGGCGTGGCTCCGCCGGAGTATGAGCGAGGCTGGAAAGATGTCGTTCTCGTGCGGCGCAACCAAACGGTCCGCCTGGTTGCCCGATTCGATCAGCCCGCTGGCAAAGACCATCCCTTCATGTACCACTGCCACATCCTGGAGCATGAGGACAATGGCATGATGGGACAGTTCACAGTGGCATGACATGGGGGACAGATACAGTCCAGCCTGATTGCACGGGCGGTTTGCAGGAGCTGCGCATGACGTGGTTCAGGCATCACGCATTAACAGAGCTGATCGTTCCTTCCCATGACGGTAGCCGCGCCCTCAGACCGCAGTGGTGTAGCAGAACCGATGCCGATTGGCGCCAACATCAGGCGATCAGGTGGCGATTTTGTGGCGCCTGAGTTTTTCCCAGAGGGTCTTTCGGCTGATCCCCAAAACTTCAGCCGTCTCAGCCATCTTGCCTTCTCGCTCACTCATCACTTGCGTCAGATATTCGCGCTCGGCTCGGGCTAGATAGTCGCCCAGGGGCGTCGCTACATTGTGAGCGCGATCGGCAAATGTGGAAGATCCTGGGTTCGAGCACGGTATGCCGAACCGCTCCCAGCGCACCCAGCAATCGCTGGCAAAATGGTAGGCGCGATCGAGCGCGGAAAACAGTTCGCGGACATTGCCCTCCCAGGGTTGCAGCTTGGCCCAGGAGACGAAACGTGGGTCGAGCCGTTTGGATTGCCCGGTCTTGGCGTTGAGCGTCTGGACCCGGCGGTGCGCCAGCCAGGCGATATCGTCCGCGCGCTCGCGCAGCGGCGGCAAGTGGATCGGCACTCCGCTGATGCGAAACAGCAAATCCCGGCGAAAGGCGCCTGTCTCGGCCAACTTGTCCAGCCGCTTGTGCGTGGCGCAAATCAGGCGTACCGAGACATGCAGATCCTTTTCGCTGCCCAGGCGACAAACCTGTCCGTCCTGCAGTACGCGCAGCAACTTGGCCTGTACCGGCATGGCCATGTCGCCGATTTCGTCGAGAAACAACACGCCGCCATTGGCCCGCTCAAAGACGCCATGATGGCGTTTATTGGCGCCGGTGAACGCGCCCGCCTCATGGCCGAATAGTTCGGATTCGAGCAGTCCTTCGTGAATCGCCGCGCAGTTGATGGCCACCATCGGAAGATCGTGTCGGGCTCCCGGCTGCGCCGCAATCCTGGCGCGAATGTGCTGCGCCACCAGTTCTTTGCCGGTGCTGATTCACCCTGAATCAGCACCGGCAAATCCAGAGATGCAATGCGGTCGATCAGCTGCTCCAGCGCCTGCGACGCTGGCGATATGCCGAACCATGCGTCGTCGTCATGCGTGCCCGGGGGCATCCATTCTCCGATGCGCTGTATCAGTGCGTCCAGATCGAAGGGCTGCGCCGTAGGGATGACCGGTTGACGCAGGCCCGTGGCCCCCGTGAGCCAGTGCATGAAGGCACCGGTGGCAGATTCGAGTTGGCCGTAGAGCAAAAACCAGACGGCCACATACAGCATGTGGCAGGACCCAAGCGTGCCGGTAGTTGCGACGTCCGGCGCAGGCGATCAGCGAGTCGCCCCGGGGGGTATTCCTGTCGCCTTGTCTTGGTTCGGACTGCCTGCGGCTGCTTCCTCGAACATCGGGGCGAACCCGCCGCCGGGCGTGCGGAAGTTGGTGGTCTGGCCCTGGTAAAGCCGCGCCGACAGCCACAGCACCTGGCCGAGATCGGCATAGGCGCGCAGATCGAACTTGAGGCTCCGGGAATCCGCGGCATTGCCGATGCGGCGCTCACCCGGTGGGGCCAGGGATTGCGCCACGTAGTCGCCTTGCACGATGGTCTGCCACACGCCGCGCGTGAGCTTGGCACCGCGATACGCAGCGCGGCTGCCGAAGCCGGCCCAGGGCTTGAAGAACAGATCGCGACGTCGCGCCCATAGGCGCTCGGCGTTGTCCGGGGCGACGATTTCGGTGTGCGGCACCTGCGCCGCGAGCAAGGCCGCGGTGGTCCCGTCGGCGCCCATCTCGCGCAGGGCTGGTGCGTCACACAGCAGCGCGAGGTTGCGCTTGTCGGCGAACAGGGCGTGGGCGCGCGGGTGCGGGGTGACGACTGCGGCATCGAACTCCCAGGCGCGGCGCAAGGCCGCATGCTCGGGCGCGTCGAGCGCGAAATCGGTGAGTCGGTTATAGACCAGGTCGATGCGTCGACCGTTCACGCTGAGCAGCGTGCCGTCGCAGCGCAACTGCCCCGGATCGGCAATGACGGCTTCGATTCCGGCGCGTGCGAACAGGCGCTGATAGAGCAGGAACTCGGCGTAGAGGTATTGCTCCTCTGGCACGGTGTCGACGATGGCGATGCATGCGGGCCTGCCTTGTCGTCCGGCGGCCTGCCATTCGCGTATGAACATCGCCACGATTGCCTCCTCGAACGCATCGACCGCCTCGCTGCTCGGCACCATGTCCCGCATGTCCTCGCAGCAGGCACGCTGCGCGCGCGCCAGCACCGCCGACAGCAGTGCGCCACCTGGGTTGGTGTTGATTTCGATGAGGCCGAGCTTTCCTGCTTCGAGATGAAAGTCGAAGCCGAGGAACATCCCCGGATTGCCCGGATCGTGGCTGGCTGACTCCGGCGCACGGGCGAGCACGGCGCTCTGGAAGGCGGGCAGCGCTGTGACGTGCTGCACGGCCAGCACCACGTCGCGCATGCGCTGCGCGTGTGCGTGGCCGACGAACACCGGCTGCGCCGAAAACAGATGCGGATTGCGCTGCTGCACCAGGGCGTACAGCCCGGGCTGGCCCAGTTCGGTCTCCAGCGCCTGGGCCAGCTTGACTCGGTCCAGGCTGATGCAGAAACAATCGCGGTTGAGACGTTCGATCATGGTCGATTCAGTGTGCAGCGCCGTCGACGTGGATCTGCAGCCACCATTCCAGCAAGGCGGCATGCCACAGCTTGCTGCCCTGGATGCGGGTGAAGTGTGCAGGTGCTTCGGGTGCGGCGAGCAGAGCATCGACGAAGCCGCGCTGGTAGAGCCCGCGCTCGCGGCAGGCGCGCGACTCGAGCAGCTCCCGCATGCGCGCCAGAAACGGCCCGCGCACGTGCTTGAGCGCGGGAACGGGAAAGTAGCCCTTGGGCCGGTCGATCACGGCATCGGGAAGCACCCCGCGCGCGACGGCCTTGAGCGGAAACTTGCCGCCTGCCTGCAAGCGCAGTTCGGGTGGCATGCGGGCGGCCAGCTCGACCAGCGCGCGGTCGAGGAAGGGTACGCGCAGTTCCAGCGCATGCGCCATCGGCAGGTTGTCAACGCGTTTGACCGGGTCGTCGACGATCAGGGTGGTCACGTCCAGCCGCAGCACCTGGTCGAGAAAGGAGTCGCCTTGCGGGCGCTGCAAAGCGGACTCCAGAAACTCGCGCGTGAGGTCCGGAACGTGGTGCGCCGGGTCGATGAAGCGCAGCCATTCCGCATGATCGCGGTCGACGTAATGCTGCGAGAAACGCTCCACCGGCAGGCCCGCCTCGGCTTGCATGCGGGGGTACCAGAAATAGCCGGCGAACACCTCGTCGGCCCCCTGGCCGGCGAGCACGGCCTTTACGTCGCTGCTCACCCATTCGGCGAGCAGATCGAAGGCCACGACGTCGTGGCTGAACATCGGCTCGGTCATGCGCGCGATGGTCTGCGGCAGGCGCTCGAGCACCGCGCTGTTGGGGATGGAGAGTTTGTGGTGGCGGGTGCCGAAGGTCTGCGCCACGAGATCGGAGTACTCGAATTCGTCGGCCTTCTCGGTGTCGGCATCCAGGCTTTCGAAGCCGATTGAATAGGTGCGCAGATTGCGCGCCTCGCCCGCGAGCATGCCCACCAGCAGGCTCGAATCCAGGCCGCCGGACAGCAGCACGCCCACCGGAACGTCGGCCGCGTGCACATGGCTGTCGAGCGCGGCCTGCAGCGTGCCGCGCGTGGCGTCGATCCACTCCTGTTCGCTGGGCAGCGGGTCTGGGCGGGTGGCGATCAGTTCCCAGTAACGCGCCAGCCAGCGCATGCCATCGGGTTGCACGCGCAGGGTGTGCGCCGGCTCCAGCTTGCGCACGCCGCGCAGGATGGTACGAGGCGCCGGCACCACGGCGTGCAGCGAAAACAGGTGATGCAGCGCGACCGGGTCGATCGCAGTATCGACGCCACCTGCGGCGAGCAGCGCCGGCAGGCTCGATGCGAAGCGCAGGCGCGTGCCGTCCTGCGCGAGGTAGAGCGGCTTCATACCGAAGCGGTCGCGTGCCAGCAGCAGGCTTTGGCGGCGTGGGTCCCACAGCGCGAAGGCGAACATGCCATCGAGTCGGCGCACACAGTCTTCGCCCCACTGCGCGTAGGCATTGAGGAGGACCTCGGTATCGCCGCTGGAGACGAAGCGCCGGCCCAGCTTGCCCAGTTCGCCGCGCAGCGCGCGGTAGTTGTAGATGACGCCGTTGAACACCAGCACGCAGCCGGTGTCGGCGTCGCGCATAGGCTGGTCGCCCGCCTGGCTCAGGTCGATGATCGACAGTCGGGTATGTCCGAACGCGACCGGGCCGCCGTGCCACTGACCGGCATGGTCAGGCCCGCGGGGCTTGAGCGCATCGCGCATGCGCTCGACGGCGGGAAGATCGGCCGCCCGGCCGTCGAAGCGCAATTCACCGCAAATGCCGCACATATCGCGTCAGGCGCTTGAGGTCTCGGGGCTGGTGGTGGACGCGGCAAGCGGCTTGTGCAGCGTGACGCAGGTTTCGGCGGGTGTCGGCTGCAAATCCATGGCCGAATCATAGGCGCAGGGGATCGTGTCGATGCAGCACGGAGGGTGGGACCGCGCGCGTCATCCCGAATCGAATTTATGGCGGGTCAGGAGCAGCTCACGCCATACACGCGCATTCCCCAAGACCCATTCAACTCCCGGAGATCGTCATGTGTTGGCGCCGAGGTCGATTTGAGCGATGCGCCGGGTTTGCTGTGAGCCAGTCGGAATGTGTCGAAATTCAAACTTGACGCTGCGTGTATCTCGCTTGCCACGGCTTAGTTGCCTATCGGCATGTGACTTAAATCGGCATCGGCGCCAACAGCCCAGCTTGCGCGTGGCGTCCTGCATTGCCCAGTCGTAAACCTTGAGCATGGCCAGACCGTCCAGGGTGTCCATCAGGCTCATACCTGCGGCAAACAGCAGGGGAAACACCAGTATGC
This sequence comes from Thiomonas sp. TH-17, assembly GCF_057473305.1. NCBI lineage: Bacteria > Pseudomonadati > Pseudomonadota > Betaproteobacteria > Burkholderiales > Thiomonas > Thiomonas sp. TH-17. The sequence goes on along the minus strand of NZ_JBYCKI010000201.1, from coordinate 2,097 downwards.
CCCACACCGGAAAATGGCTGTGCTGGGCAAACGCGGCAGACAGCCCGAGCACCGCTACTTCGGTCGCGGTATCGAAGCCCAGGTCGAACAGAAAACCCAGCGGTAGCATCTGCCAGCTCGCACGGATGCGGGCATACACCGCGTGAAACAGGCGGCTCATCCCGCCGCGACGCGCGGCCAGCAGCAGCCGCAGCAGACGGCGGAACAGGGCCAGATTCACCAGTCCGATCAGGGTGAGGACCCCGGCGGAGACCAGTGTCTTGGCGCCGATGCTGATTTAAGCCACATACCGATAGGCAACTAGGCCGTGGCAAACGAGATGCACGCAGCGTCAAGTTTGAATTTCGGCACATTGTGGTGATGCTGATTCCTGTCACTCAGTCCAACTACAAGCCGAAATCGTCCCGGAACCGGTCTATCTGGTGCATCCGCTCATGCAGGAGGGTCACGATGCCAATGTCCCCATTCGAGAGACGGCGCCAATAGACAAAGTGCCGTTCGTAGCGGAAAAAATAACCTTCAATGCCAAAGTCGGCGGGAATAGGCTTGGAATGGGTCTCGTGGGAATCGATGCCGTCGAAAGCCTCGAACAGCCCGTTGATGTAGCGGACGGCTTGTTCTGTACCCCAGCGATCGCGCGTGTAGCGGTAGATCTCGTCGAGTCTCCAGGACGCAGCTTCCTGAAGCCGTATTTGGGCCACGCTGTCAGCCTCGGTTGCGCGCGATCACGTCGTCGGCAGATAGGGGGCGGTACGAGCTCTCCGGGGCGGCGAAGGCATGGGTCAGTTCGGCCTTCAGCCGGTCAAAAGCCTCCTGCTCTTTTCGCGCTTTGTCACGGCGGATCAGGTCGCGCATGTATTCGCTAATGTTCTCGTAATCACCTTGCTCGCCCACATTGGTGGCGACGAATTCACTGAGTGGCCCGCTGAGACGCACCGTCATGGTCGTGGTCGTTGTTCGGGACATGCTTGGCTCCTGTCATTTTCGGTGTATTCAATATAAATGAATATGAATACAGCGGCAAGAATGCCTCAAGCCACTCGTGGCCCTGCGCCGGTCGGTTGGAAGCGTCTGGTTATCAACGATCCGCCGAAGAAAGCAACAGCAGACCCAGCCGAGGTTCGGTGCCCTGCAGTGGAACGACAACACAAGTCTTCTGCGTCAGGCGGAAGTCGTCCAGTTCTCGACGACCAGCCCGGCATCGGCGTAAAGCGCAAAATCGGCGGAGTTGTTGGTCACTAACGTGATCCCCAATGACATGGCATGCGCAGCGATCATCCGGTCGAAGCTGTTTTTTCTGGCAGGAAACTGCCGGGAGAGTTTTCCAAAAAAAGCCGCCGCTTGCATGTCGAAATCCTTGATGACCAAGCTGTTCGACAGCGCGGTCAACTCGGGCGGGCTGTTATGCACCTCCAAACCGCAACACAACTCAGCCCAAGTAATCGAGCTGACCCCAACCTCGCCGGGCTTGCAAGCCGAAAACCGTCGAATGACCGGCTCGGGCTGTTCCTTCATCAGATAAATACAGATGTTGGTGTCGAGCAAAAATCGCAGCATCACCAAGCTCTTTCCGTCTCGACAAACTCTGGACGCTCCCCGCTGTGCAGTGGGCGCAGAGCCGCGAACTGTGCTGGAAGGGAAGCCAGCGAAGTCACTTCAGGCTCCACGATGATTCTGTTGCCCTCTCGAATCACCACCAATTTGGTTTGTTTGGGAAAAGCCATGCCCACGGGGATGCGCACAGCAGGCGAATTGCCAGCCATGAACTGTCGGGTATGAAAGACCTTCTGCATCATCAACTCCAACTGTAATAACGAAATGTTGTCACAGAATCGCAGAGGACGCAAATGCTGTCCCCATAGAAGGCGTTGGTGCAGGTTCAGACTCCACGCAGACACGAAACCGGCACGGCGAAGGGCATTGCCGTGAAGGTCAAAACGGATAAATTTACAGAATAAAAAAACTTACATCTTCTGTGGGGTAATTCGATCAAAAGAGCTTCTAACAGGCTGCTGAAATACTTCCGTCTGCAGTCCACGGCACCGGCGTGTGAGCCGTTATGCAGTGAGCCCCCTCAGATCTACTGGAGACCCGAGC
>NZ_JBYCKI010000200.1:0-31611 GCF_057473305.1 Thiomonas sp. TH-17 | reverse complement strand
TTCCAGAACCTGGACTCGTTCGCCCGCACCCTCGATCAGGTGATAGAGATCTCGCCCGACCGGCTCTCGCTCTACAGCTACGCGCATCTGCCGCACATTTTCAAGCCGCAGCGCCGCATCAACGCCGAGGAGCTGCCCACGGCCGACGTCAAGCTCGGCCTGCTGGGTCTGGCCATCCGCCGGCTGGAAGAAGCGGGTTATGTCTACATCGGCATGGATCACTTCGCCAAGCCGGGCGACGAGCTCGCCCGCGCCCAGCGCGAGGGCAAGCTGCACCGCAATTTCCAAGGCTACTCCACGCAGGCCGAACTCGATCTGCTGGCCTTCGGCGTGTCCAGCATTTCCAACGTCGGCAACTGCTACGCGCAAAACGCCAAGACCATCGACGAATACACCGAGATGCTGGCTTTCGGCAAGCTGCCCACGGCGCGCGGGGTGCATCTCACCCCCGAAGACCACCTGCGCCGCACCGCCATTCAGCGGCTGATGTGCGATTTCCACCTCGATCTCGCCGCGCTGGCCGACGAATTCAAAGTGGACGCCGTCGCCACCTTTGCGCTCGACCTGCAGCGCCTCAAGCCGCTGGAAGAAGCCGGATTGGTCGTGCGCGAAGGCCCGCAAGGTCTGCGCGTCCAGGTCACTCCGCAGGGCCGCCTGCTGGTGCGCATCGTCGCCATGCAGTTCGATGGCTATTTGCATCAGCCGCGCGAGCAACTGTTGCAGCCCCGCTATTCGCGGGTGATCTGAACGCTGGGCCGTCACGCACGGCGGTGAATTGAGCGCGAGGGCACCGATAATGGAGCCAGCGCACTCACAATTCCAAGTTCATGAATCTGGTCAAGCCCTTGATCGCCCTGCTGGCGATCGTCAATCCGCTGGGCATCATTCCCTTTTTCATTTTGTTCACCGAGAGTTTCTCGCGGGAGCAGAAGAAGCGGACCATCCTCGTCACTTCGATCTCGGCGTTTCTGGTCATCGCCATCAGCACGCTGATCGGCGCGGATCTGCTGCACTTCTTCGGCATTTCCATCGCGTCGTTCCAGGTCGGCGGCGGCTTGCTGCTGCTCATTAGCGCCATCAACATGCTCAACGCCAAAACTGGCGCCACCAAATCGACCAGCGACGAAGTGGAAGAGGCCGTCGACCGCGCCAGCGTGGCCGTGGTGCCGCTCACCATCCCTTTGCTCACCGGCCCGGCCACCATCAGTACGGTGATCATCTATGCCAGCAACTCACATCACTGGTGGCAGCACGCGGTGCTGATAGGCTACGGCGTGATCATTGCCGGGGCCGCCGCACTCTGTTTCATGGCGGCCGAACCGATTGCGCGGTTTCTGGGCAAGACCGGCATCAATGTGATGACCCGCTTGATGGGCCTGATCCTCTCGGCGCTCGCGGTGGAAATGATGAGCGACGGTCTGATCAAGTTGTTTCCAGGCCTGGGACGCTAACCTCAACTCTCAGGGTTCGTCCCTAGTGCGCGCAGCACCCAAAATTCGAACAATGTTTTCTATTGCGATTGGGCTCACCCGACGCACCCCAAAAAGAGGGACCGAGGAGACAAACGGCCTGAAACCCAGGTTGTTTCACGACAACAGCGCTACACAAGATGGCAGCGCCAGCAGTACCCCGAAGCACCGTGAACGCTCGTTCCGGTGCTTTTTTACGCCCCGCTCCCCACGCCTGCCCCCAATATGGAACTGATCCTGCTCGGCATGGCCGCATTGTTTGCCGGTTTTGTCGATGCCATCGTCGGTGGTGGCGGTCTGGTGCTCGTACCCGCCCTGTTCGCCGCGTTTCCAGACGCCGCTCCTGCCACGCTGTTTGGCACCAACAAAGGCGGCGCCATCTGGGGCACTTCGGCGTCAATGTGGTCGTATGTGCGCCGGGTGCAGCCCCCTTGGTCCACCGTGGCGCCCGCCACCCTTGCTGCGTTTGTCGGCGCGCTGGGTGGCGCCTGGCTCATCACACAGGTCAAGTCGACTGATTTTCGGCAGGCCCTGCCGTTCATCCTGCTGGCCGTACTGCTCTACACCCTCAAGCGCAAGGATTTAGGACATCACCATGCCCCGCACTTGAGCGGCACGGCCGAGCGGGCCCTGGCGGTTGGCGGTGGTCTGCTGATCGGGTTTTACGACGGATTTTTTGGGCCAGGTACGGGTAACTTCTTGATTTTCCTGTTTGTCCGTGGCTTTGGTTTTGATTTTCTCCATGCCTCGGCCAGCGCCAAAGTTGTCAACGTGGCCTGCAATCTGGCCGCCCTGCTGGTGTTCGCCAGCAAAGGCCACGTCATGTGGCAGTATGCCGCGCTCATCGCGGTGTGCAATATTGCGGGTAGCCTGCTGGGCACCCGGCTCGCCTTGCGCCGCGGCACGCACTTTGTGCGCAGCGTATTTCTGCTGGTCGTTGCAGCGCTCATTCTCAAGACGGCGCACGACGCGTTTTTTTGAACAATCATGAAAAAAGCGCCGCCTGTTGTCAGGGGGCGCTTTCTCTGAAAACACGGCACATTGCCGCCAGCCTTATTTTTTCATCGGGCAGGTGTTCATGCCGATGATGGAATACAGCGGGCAGAATTTGAACAGGCCCGTGACCAGCGGCACAATGCCGATCCAACCCCAGACGCCGATGGTGCCCATCAGGCTCAAGGCGATCAGAACGATGCCCACAATAATGCGCAGAATGCGATCGATACCGCCGACGTTGAATTTCATGGCCCACTCCTTGAAAAAAGAATATTGCAATTTGACACCGATTCGTGCGGGCGCACAGTGACCTCGGTCACACGCGTTTTACCCCGACACCTCCCCGGCTGCCACTTGGCGCAGTACGGCGGGCTGCAGAATGTCGATCTTCTCGCGCGACAGCCCCACCCACCCGGCGGCCTCGAAGCGCTTGAGCAGGCGGGTGACGATCTCCCTCGCCGTGCCCAGCCGGTCAGCCAGTTGCTGATGGGTGCTCTGCAGACGCGGCCCTTGGCCCAGCAGGGCTTGCGCCAGACGTTGATCCAGGCGATGAAAGGCCAGCGCATCGATCAATGCAGTCAGGTCGGCCATGCGCGCGGCAAACTGGCCGAGGACGAACTGGCGAAAGGCGGGAGCGCATTGCAGCCAATGCTCGAACAATTCAGGGCGGATCATCCACAGCGCCCCATCGGTCTGCATTTCCGCAAAGGCAGTGAGCACCTCACCCGAAAACAGGCTGGCCGACGACACCAGGCAGATTTCACCCGGCGTCAGGCGATACATCTCCAACTGCCGTCCGGATGGCGCCATGCGAAACACACGCGCCTCGCCAGACAACACCAGCGGGAACCCACCGCAGTTCGCGTCGGGCGCGAAAAGCTGTGTTCCGCGCGGCACCTGCATGACGGTCGCCCCGCCAGCCCATTCCGCCTCCAGCTCAATGGTGGGCACAGAAGTCATCGAGGGATAGAGCTCTTGCAGTTCGCGCAGGGTTTGCATGGAATTGAGGCGATAGATCAAAATAATGCGGTTCGCGGATATGTTTCACGTGAAACAAAGCCCGACCAAGCTGCCGCACCGGGTAAACCCGCATAAAATGATCGGGTTGAGGAGACACACAGTGGATTATCCGCGTAACTTTGATGTCGTTGTCATCGGGGGTGGCCATGCCGGCACCGAGGCGGCTCTGGCCGCTGCGCGCATGGGCTGCGCCACCTTGTTGCTGACGCACAATATCGAAACCCTCGGTCAGATGTCGTGCAATCCGTCGATAGGCGGAATCGGCAAAGGGCACCTAGTCAAAGAGGTGGACGCGCTGGGCGGCGCGATGGCCGAGGCGACTGACGAAGCGGGCATCCAGTTCCGCATTCTCAACGCCAGCAAAGGCCCTGCGGTGCGCGCCACCCGGGCGCAGGCCGACCGCCTGCTCTACAAGCGCGCCATACGTGGGCGGCTGGAAGACCAGCCCAATCTGTGGCTGTTCCAGCAGGCTGCCGATGATTTGCTGGTGGAATCGACCGGCCTGGGCGAGCGGGTTACGGCCGTGGTCACGCAGACGGGCATCCGCTTTCGCACCCGCACCGTGGTGCTGACCGCTGGGACGTTTCTGGACGGGAAAATTCACATCGGACTCGACCAATACGCCGCCGGGCGTGCCGGCGATCCGCCGTCGCTGCGTTTGTCTGCCCGGCTGAAGGCGCTCTCGCTGCCGCAGGGGCGGCTCAAGACCGGCACGCCGGCGCGCATCGACGGCCGCACCATCGACTTTTCCAAGCTGATTGAGCAGCCGGGCGACCTCAACCCGATGCCGGTTTTCAGTTTTCTCGGCTCTGCCGATCAACACCCCGCGCAGGTCGCCTGCTGGATCACCCATACCACCGAGCAGACGCACGACATCATTCGCGCCGGGCTCGATCGCAGCCCGATGTTCACCGGAGTGATCGAAGGCGTGGGCCCGCGCTATTGCCCGAGCATCGAAGACAAGATTCACCGTTTCGCCGACAAGTCCTCGCACCAGATCTTTCTCGAACCCGAGGGGCTGCAGACCAACGAGTTTTACCCCAATGGCATCTCCACCAGCCTGCCCTTCGATGTGCAAATTGCCATGGTGCACTCGATACCGGGGCTGGAAAATGCCCACCTGCTGCGTCCCGGCTACGCCATCGAGTACGACTATTTCAACCCGATGGCACTGAAAACCTCGTTGGAAACCAAGGCGATTGATGGCTTGTTCTTTGCCGGGCAGATCAACGGCACCACCGGCTACGAGGAGGCCGCTGCCCAAGGCCTGCTGGCGGGTATCAACGCGGCGTTGCAGGTACAGGGCCGTGAGGCCTGGTGTCCGCGGCGCGATCAGGCCTATCTCGGCGTGCTGGTTGATGATCTGGTAACCAAGGGGGTGAGCGAGCCCTACCGCATGTTTACCAGCCGCGCGGAATACCGGCTCAGTCTGCGCGAAGATAACGCCGATCTGCGACTGACCGAGATCGGCCGCGAACTCGGCGTGGTGAACGACGCCCGCTGGGATGCGTTCTGCCGCAAGCGTGACTCCATTGAGCGCGAGATTCAACGGCTGCGCACCACCTGGGTTACGCCACAAAGTCTGCCGGCCGAACAGGCTGAAGCGCTGCTGGGCAAATCCATCGAACGCGAATACAACCTTGCCGACCTGCTGCGCCGCCCAGAACTGCGTTACGACACTCTTGCCGCATTCCCGCACCCCGCTTTCGCCCCAGAGGCGCCGTTGAGCGATACCGAGCGCGAACAGGTTGAGATACACCTGAAATACGCCGGCTACATCGAACGCCAACAAGACGAAGTCGAGCGCGCCGCGCAGCAGGAATCGTTACGCTTGCCCGCTGATCTCGACTACCGCGAAGTGTCGGGCCTGTCTATCGAAGTGCAACAAAAGCTCAATCAGGCCCGCCCCGAGACACTCGGCCTGGCATCGCGCCTATCTGGCATGACCCCAGCGGCGGTTTCCTTACTATTGATTCATTTGCGCAAAGGCGTGCTCAAACAGGCGCTCAAGCTGGAAAAGGATGCCCTCGCGTGAGTGTGAGCACCCCCCGCACGGCTGGCGGCTTTTCCCTCGAAGGCTTTCTGCATCAAACCCTGACCGCCCTCCAGCTCGACTTTACCGAGCGCCAGCGCCGGCAGTTGCTCGACTACACCGCCTTGCTGCAACGCTGGAACCGGGTGTTCAACCTTACCGCAGTGCGCGATCTTGAAGGCATGGCCCGGCTGCACTTGGCCGATTGCCTCGCCGCCCTGCCCGCCCTGCAGCGACTAGGCCCGCAGCGCCTGTTGGACGTCGGCTCGGGCGGCGGCCTGCCCGGCATCGTGTTTGCCATCGGCCTGCCCGACACGGAAGTTCATCTCATCGATACGGTGCAAAAGAAATGCGCCTTTCTGCAGCAGACCTGCGGCAGTCTGCAACTCAGGCAGGTCAGCGTCCATCATGCGCGCGTCGAGGCTCTGGCCGATGCACGCGGTTTTGATTGCATTACCAGCCGCGCCTTCAGCGATCTGCCCTTGCTGATTCAAAGCACCCGGCACCTGCTTGCCGACGGCGGCCAGTGGTGCGCCATGAAAGGCCAAGCGCCTCAAGATGAAATCGTTGCATTGCCTGCCGATGTGGCCGCGCAGATCGACCCACTGCAGGTGCCTGGGCTCGATGCACAGCGTTGCCTGGTGTGGCTGCGGCCGTCGCCTAACCGCTGATTTCGCGGCCGAGCCATCGGCTCCGGCACAATACAGCCTCGGCTGAGCCAGAAGTCTGTTGGGCTCCTCACTCAGCACCGTTTCACGTGAAACATCCGTTTTCTGGAGAGTCGGCTTGGCGCAGATTTTTTGCATCGCAAACCAAAAAGGTGGCGTCGGCAAGACCACCACCAGTGTCAATCTGGCTGCCGCCCTGGCGAACATCGGCCAGCGCGTTTTGCTGATCGATATGGACCCGCAGGGCAATGCCACCATGGGCTCCGGCGTCGACAAGCATGCCCTTGAGTCCTCGGTTTACCAAGTTCTGATCGGGCAGGCCGAACTTACCCAGGCCCGGCAACGCAGCGCAAAAGCCGGGTATGACCTCATCGGCGCCAACCGCGAGTTGGCCGGCGCCGAAGTCGAGTTGGTCAGCCTGCCGCAGCGAGAACGCCGACTCAAGACCACGCTCGCCACCGTCGATGCCGACTACGACTTCATCCTCATCGACAGCCCGCCCGCCCTCGGGCTGCTCACGCTCAACGGCCTTTGCGCCGCGCACGGCGTCATCGTGCCGATGCAATGCGAGTACTTCGCCCTCGAAGGGCTGTCCGATCTGGTCAACACCATCAAACAGGTGCACGCCAACCTCAACCGCGATCTGCGCATCATCGGCCTGCTGCGGGTGATGTTCGACCCGCGCATCACCTTGCAGCAGCAGGTCAGCGAGCAGATCAAAAACCACTTTGGCGACAAAGTGTTCAACACCGTCATCCCGCGCAATGTGCGTCTGGCCGAAGCGCCTAGCTATGGCTTGCCCGGCGTGGTGTTCGACCCAAGCAGCCGCGGCGCCAAAGCTTTCACCGAGTTTGCCCAGGAAATGGTTGACCGCCTGGCCGTGGCCGCATGACCCGCATTCTGCTTCTCCCTGGCTGGCAAGGCTCGAGCGACGGCCACTGGCAGCGTCGCTGGGAAAAACTTTACGGCGACACCGTGGTCGAACAGGCCAACTGGGACTTTCCGCGCCGCGGCGACTGGATCGCCCGGCTGGAAGACGTCATCCTCGCCCAGTCCGGCCCGATCGCCCTCGTTGGCCATAGCCTGGGCTGCCATCTGATCGACGCCTGGTCGGCCAGCACGCGCCATGCCGACCGCGTGGCCTGCGCTCTGCTGGTCGCGCCGCCCGATCTGCTCGCCCCACAGCTGCCCGAGGCATTGCAGCCGTGGCGCAGGCCGCTTGCGCAGCCCCCGCTGCCCTTCCCCGCCACCCTCGCCGCCAGTACCGACGATCCCTATTGCCGTTGGGATGCGGCGCAAAAACTCGCCCAGCGCTGGGGTGCTCGCTGCGTCGGCCTCGGCGCCTGCGGGCACGTCAATACCGCGTCCGGCCTGGGCGATTGGCCCCAAGGCCGTCGCCTGCTTGACGCGATGCTACCGCCCAACGGGCACCCTACCGACCCTTCTTCTGCTTGATCACCCTGCTCGATCCGTCTCACGCACATGGCAACCAAAAAACCCAAAGGACTCGGCCGCGGCCTCGACGTGCTGCTCGGCCCCTCCGTCGAACTCTCGGAAACTGACGCCGCCGCACTACGCGAACTGCGGCTGGACGATCTCGTGCCCGGCCGCTATCAGCCCCGTGCGCAGATGGACGAAGGCGCCCTCTACGAACTGGCGCAGAGCATCAAGGCGCAAGGCGTGATGCAGCCCGTGCTCGTTCGCGCCCTGCCCGATGGCCGCTATGAAATCATCGCTGGAGAGCGCCGCACCCGCGCCGCCCGCCTTGCCGGGCTTGACAGCGTGCCCGCACTGGTGAAAGAAGCCGACGACCGCACCACACTGGCCATGGCCCTGATCGAAAACCTCCAGCGCGAAGACCTCAATCCGCTGGAAGAAGCCCGTGGCATCGCGCGGCTGATCGAAGAGTTCGGCCATACCCACGAGCAGGCCGGGCAAGCCGTCGGCCGCTCGCGCACGGCCACCAGCAATCTGTTGCGTCTGCTGCAACTGACCGAGGCCGTGCAGACCATGCTGCTGGCCGGCGATCTCGACATGGGCCACGCCCGTGCGCTGCTGTCGCTGGACAAGGCGCAGCAGGTTCAGGCCGCGCAGCAGATTCTCGCCAAGCGCCTAAGCGTGCGCGAAACCGAGCGACTGGTGGCACGCGCCCAGCAAGAGCAAAACTCGAGCGCCTCGCCCAAAAAAGCCAAACCCGCCAAAGATCAAGACTGGAAGCGGCTGGAGGAAGAACTGTCGGAGCGCTTCACCGCCCCGGTTGAAATTCGCAGCAAGGCGGGCCGCAAAAGCCAGCACAGCGGAGAAATAGCCATTCGATTTTCCTCGCTGGACGAGCTCGACGGGCTGCTCGCGCTGCTGCGCGGCGGCGATCCCGCTCAACCGTAATTACTGCAGCGCCGCCGACGCCGCAGCAAAGCGGCAGGCCGAATGCGCATCGGTCCGCTCCACCTCACAGCCCAACGTCAGCCAGTACGCTGCCAGACGGCGGCAGACGATGCTGAGTTCGGCGCTGAGTTGAGGGTGTTGCTGCAAGGTCTGCAGATTGCGGCCGATCTTCTGCATGGCCGCCAGACTGGGCTTGTCCGCGTAAAACGTCATCAACGCCAGGGTTCCGGCTAACAGCGGCTCGGCGGAATCGACTCGGGTTTTCTGGGTATTCGGCATAAAAAATCGCATGGCTGGCTAATGTGCTGGAGGACTAGTCCACACAAGGCTGGCGAGCAAAGCTGCGAGAAATCAACTACTTGGTCAAAATCAACTTGTCCTGCCGCGTCAAACGCAGTTGGTAAGTCTGCCCCTGATGGCGAATCTGCACCACAGAGCCCTGCCGGAACAGCTCGCGCGAATGCAGGGTCAACCCCGCGTTCGCACCCGGCTCCAGCGCGGAGACTACGTTCGAAGCTCGTGGCAATGGCTTGCACAGCATCGGGTTCATCGTGACCACTCCATCGCCGCCCACGTCAGCAGCAGCACCACCAACAGACTGAGCCCAAGTTCTGCATATCCCATGATTACTCTCCCATGTCTGGTCGGCCCGGAATCTAGCCCACCGAGGCGAGACGCTCAGCGCCAACGCCTTGGGGCTATCTTATTGCGAATAATTCTTATTTGTATGAATGCCCTCCTGATTCAGAGGGAAAAGCGAGGCGGAGGCTCAGTCGCAATACAGCTCGGTGCGATTGCGTCCGCCCTGTTTAGCACGATACATCGCCTGATCGGCCATCGACAGCACCCTGTCGATGCTCTGCACCGGCGCGTCGCATCCCGCGATGCCCAGACTCAGACTCAGGCGCACCACCCCAGCCGAGGTCTGAAACGGATGCGTCGCCACAAACTCGCGCACCCGTTCCGCCACCTCCAAGGACTGCGACGCGCGCGTATGTGCGAGCAGAATGCAGAACTCCTCGCCGCCCATGCGAGCGAACACATCGCCCTCGCGCAAGAGCGACAGCACCACCTGGGCAAACTCCACCAGCACTTCGTCCCCAACCGGGTGGCCATAGCGGTCATTGACCTGCTTGAAATGGTCGAGATCGATCAGCATGATGCACGGTCCAGGCTCCCCTGCGGGCCTCGTCCGCATGGCGTGTTCGACCATGGCGAAAAAACCGCGCCGGTTCTGCAGCCCGGTCAACGGGTCGGTATGGGCCAGCGCGCGCAACTGCTGTTCTAGGTGCTTCTGCGCCGAAATTTCCACCATGCCCGTGACGATGCAGTCCTCCCCGGCAAAGCGCAATGGGCGCATGGACAAGAGCGCATCCACACCCTGCCCTCCGACCGTCTTCAGCCGCACTTCGGTCTGACGCACCGCGCCTTCGGCTTTCAGGCGCTCAATCAACTGCAGGCGCTGCGCCGGATCTTCGTAAAAATCGGTCGTGAACACGTCGCCGTGCGAGAGATCATGCGGGTCGAACAGCACCTTCGCCGCCGCGTTGTAACGCAACACCCGGGAATCAGCCACACGCACCAGCACCAGCGGCATCGGCGAGGCGTCGAACAAGCGTTCGAGGTTCTCCTCGCTCTGTTCGGCGTGCTGCCGTGCCCGTTGTGCCGCCTGCGCCTCCTGTTCGAGTCGGCGTCGGTCCAGCCACGCCAGCCGCATCCCCCGGCTGAGCGAGACCGCAATCTGCCATCCGGCCACGTTGGCAAAGCCGAACAGCACAAGCGCGATACTGACGTATTTGGCGTCAAAATGCAGTGACGTCCAGACAACGAACGCGAACAGTACGGTAAACACTCCGCCCACCCACATCGCCTCGCGTCGCATCACGGGCACATAGGCATAGCCGGCAAAGATCAGCGCCAGCGCCGTGATCGAGTGATAGTCTGCGCTGCCGCCATAGGCCAGCACCACCAGCAGGAACAGCACCATGATGCTCAGCTCGAAGCCGAGCAAGGCCGTCGCCACACGGCGCACGTCCGGCACCTCCTTGGCCCGACCCAGCCGCGCCAGCCACAGGCCCCAAGCCAGAACGCCAAACCGCGCGGCCAGCAAGCTCCAGTACACCACCGTTGGGCCGAGCACCGAAAGGTCGGTAAAAGTTGCGGAGAGAAAGGCCAAGGAGCCGTAAAGCCCGATCTGCCGCACCCGCTGGCCGATCACGCCCCATTCCGCGCGTATGAAAACCTCGTCCTGCTGACGGTCAGAGAAAAGCCCATCCCTCCCGATGTGCCAGGACGGATCCGCTTCACCGGGGGGCGCAACCGCATGCAAAGAGTCGGACATGGAGAAATCGGCAACTCAACCAAACTCTCATCGTATTGCCCAGGCCACACTTCGCAAACCGCGCGACCCTCAACAAGGGTGGAATAGTTCACAAAACCGGCCTGAGTTGAAGTCAACCGTCCTCAAGACCCTCCTAAGATGCCCTGACCTGAAGAAAATTCGTTTGTACCGCGCCCGATTCCGATTCCCTTTCCTGTATGTCATCCACGCTCTTGAGCCAGCCCCCAGACGCCTTCGCAACGCCCCGAGCCTGCGATGAGCGCTGGCCCTTGAGCCAAACCCAGCAAGACATTCTGCTGCGCCAGGAGTTGCTCGGCAGCGCCATCTACAACATCGGCCTGACGGTGACCATCGACGGTGCGCTCGATGTGCCCGTATTGCAGCGCGCCATACAGGAAGTCGCCGCCGCCGAACCCATGCTGCGCGCCCGCGTGGTCGAGACAACAGAAGGCCCGCGCTGGCAGATCGCCCCGGTGTCGTCCTGGCAATTGCCCTACACCGACTTTTTCGGCCAGGCCGACAACCCCGACCGCGCCGCCCAACTCGCCGCGCAGACCATCGAGGCGATCAAAACCGAACCTACGCGTCCGCAAGGCCCCATCCTCTGGAAATCTGCCCTGTACCGCACCGCCGCGCAGCAATACGCCTGGCTGCTGTGCTTCAACCACCTTCTGCTCGATGGCTATGGCGTCATGCGGGTCGGTCAGCGCATCGCTCAACGTTACAACGAGCTGCAGGACAACCCCCTGAGCGCCCCGCCGGAGCCCGGGCCAGACTACGCGCGGTTCCTCGAAAGAGAACGGGCCTACCTGCAATCCGCCCGCTACGAGCGAGACCAGATCTTCTGGCAGCACCGCATCGCAAGCGCCCAGTCGTTGGGAGCCGTCTCAGCCCCCGACCTGGAGACCCCACCCGCCCCGGTGGTGCATCAGTGGCGCGTCAGCCCTTCGAACTGGACGCACTATCTGCAACAGGTGGCCGAACATGGCCTGACCCCGGCGCAGGGCGTCCACTTTTTTCTGGCCAGCTACATTGGGCGCGTGACCGGTCAACCCGATGTGCTCATCGGCATGCCGCTGCACAACCGCAAGGACGCCCTCGACAAACAAACCGTCGGCCTGTTTGCCAACACCCTGCCCCTGCGACTCAATGCAGCCGAAGACGACAGCCTGCCCAGCCTCATGCGCGCGCTGGCCGAAGACACCCGGCAGATCCTGCGTCATCAGCAATATCCGCTCGACCGCGTCCTGGCGCGGCAGCCGCCCCGGCAGGGCATCACCGGCATGCACTTCGACCTGATGGTGTCGTTCGAAGACTTCGACCCGCACATCAAGCTGGGAAGCGCCCGCCTGTCCTTCGCCGCCTTCAGCGGCCAGCCCGGTTTTGCGCCGATCGCCGCCTATGTGCGTCAATACGGCGACTCTGAAAATCTGCCCATCGATCTGGTGATCGACCCCCGCGCCCCTGCCGCGCTTCGGCATACCGAATTTCTCAGCGCCCGTCTCGATCAGCACCTGGCCGAACTCATCGCCCATCCGCAACACCGTCTGCGCGATCTCGACCTGCTGTGCGCCCAAGAGCGCGCCGCGCTGGCCGCGCTGAACCACACCGCCCAGGCCCGCCCGGCGCCGCAGTGCATGCACCTGCTCGTCGCTGAGCAGGCGCGCGCCACGCCGCAGGCCGTCGCGGTGCGCTTCGGCGACACCCAGCTGAGCTACGCCGAGCTGGAGCAGGCGGCCAACCGCCTGGCGCACACCCTGCGCGGTCTGGGGGTGCAACGCGACGTGCTCGTTCCCGTCATCATGGAACGCCGCGCCGAACTCGTCGTGGCCCTGCTCGCCGTGCTCAAGGCCGGCGGCGCCTACGTGCCGCTGGACGCCGACCTGCCCCCCGAACGTCTGCAGCGCATCCTGCACGACACCCAGGCCCGCGTCGTGCTCGCGCAGCCCTCGCTGCACGCCGCCGTGCGAGCGGCCGCAGCTTCGGAGACGCCACAACTTCTCGAAGTCGATCTGACGCCGCCCGACGGCGAAGTCGACGCCCCCCTCACCGACAGCACGCCCGACGATCTCGCCCTGGTCATCTTCACCTCAGGCTCCACCGGGCAACCCAAGGGCGTGATGATTCCGCACCGCGCCCTGTGCAACCACAAGCTGTGGAACGCCTGCGTGCTTCACTTCGCCCCGCACGACCGGCTGCTGCAAAAGTCTTCGCTCAGTTTCGACGCGTCGATCTCCGAATTTTTCATGCCCCTGATCTGCGGCGCGGCGGTTCACCTCGCCCCGCCCGGCCTGCAGCGCGATCTGCCCGCCCTGCTGCAAACCGTGCGCGAACAGGGCATCACCCACCTCACCCTGGCGCCCTCCACCGCCCGCGCGCTGGTGAACGACCCCCTGCTGCCCGCCTGCACCAGCCTGCGCTACGTTCAGTTCGGCGGCGAGCCGCTGGACGCCGCTCTTGCCGCGCGCTTTCAGTCGCTGCTGCCGCAGGCCACCCTGCTCAACTACTACGGCCCGAGCGAAACCACCGAAGACAGCACGCTCTACGTCGTGGACGGCCCCATCACCCAGACGCGCGGCAACCTGCCCGTCGGGCGACCGATCGACAACACCCGCGCCTATGTGCTCGACGAGCAGTTGCGCCAAATGCCCTTCGATGTCACCGGCGAAATCTGCATCGCCGGTCTGGGCGTGGCGCGGGGCTACCTCGGCCAGCCCGAACTCACCGCAGAGCGCTTTCTGCCCGACCCCTTCTGTCCCGGTGAGCGCCTGTACCGCACCGGCGATCTGGGCTACTGGTCAGCCGACGGCCAACTGCACCTCGTCGGCCGCAATGACGAGCAGATCAAGATTCGCGGTTTTCGCATCGAAGTCGGCGAAATCGAACGCCGCCTCGCCGCCCACCCCGCCGTGGCGCAGGCGGCGGTCATTTCCTGGACGCCGCGCGAAAACGACCCCCAACTGGCCGCCTATGTCGTCTGGCGCGCAGGCCAAGACCACACTTCGGTTGCCGCACTGCGTCAGACGCTGCAGATCAGCCTGCCGCACTACATGGCGCCCAGCGCCTGGCAAGTGCTGCCCGCCCTGCCCCTGACCCCCAGCGGCAAGATCGACAAACGCGCCCTGCCCGCGCCGCAGCTTGAAGCCGCCACGACCCTGCCGCGCCTGCCGCCGCGCACCCCCACTGAACAGACCCTGTGGGCCATCTGGCATGAGGTGCTGGGCGCCGAGGCTTTTGGGGTGCTCGATCACTTTTTCGAGCTGGGCGGGCACTCGCTCACCCTCACCCAGGTGCGTTCGCGCATCCAGCAGCACTTCGGCATCGAACTGCCCCTGGCCGATCTGTTCACTCACCTCACCCTCGCCGAGCTGGCGGCGCACATCGACCAACGCCAGCATCCCGCCAGTCCGGCTGACGCCATTCCCGCCGTCAATCGCAGCGGCCTGCCGCCCGCCTCGCTGTCGCAGCGTCGCATGTGGGTCATCCAGCACTTTCACCCGGAATCCGTCGCCTACAACATCACCGCGCCGGTCAGGCTCAAAGGCGCTTTCAATCTGACCTTGTTCGAGCGCGCGCTCGATCTGCTCATCGCCCGTCACGAAGGCTTGCGCACCCAGTTCGTCCTGCGCGGCGAGGAGCCCGTACAGATCATCCTGCCCGCCCTGCGCGTGCGGCCCGACTATCGCGACCTGCGGTCGTTGGATACAACCGAGCGCGAGGACGTCGCCCGCCAGACCGCCACGGCGCTGCTGGCCCAGCCCTTCGGCCTTTCCGCGGCGCCCCTGTTTCGCACCTGCATCCTGCAGATGCAAGACGACGAGCAGGTGCTGCTCTGGGTGTTCCACCACGCCATTGCCGACAACTGGGCGCTTGCCGTGCTCTCGCGCGAAACCCTGCAGATCTACGCCGCACTGCTGCGAGGCTGCACCGATCCGGCCGATATGGGTCTGGCGCCCCTGCGCACCCAGTACGCCGACTACGCCGCCTGGCAGCGCAGCGCGCCGGTCAGCGCGGCGCGCGAGTCTCATCTTCAAGCGTGGCTGCAAAAGCTCGAAGGCCTGACCGATCTGCCCTTGCCCACCGACTTTCCGCGTCCGGCGCAACCCAGCTTTCTAGGTCATACGATTTACGCCCCGCTGTCCGAGCCGCTGCAGCGCGCGCTGCAAGGCTATGGCGCGCGCCACGGCGTCACGCCGTTCATGGTGCTGCTGGCCAGCTTCAACGTGCTGCTCGCGCGCCTGAGCTGTCGCACCGACATCGCCGTGGGCACGCCCATCGCCAACCGCCACCATGCCGCCACCGAGCAGCTCGTGGGCACCCTGGTCAACACCTTGGTGATGCGCAACACCGTCGAGCCGCAAGCCACTTTCGATCAGCTCATGCAGCAGGTGCGTGCCACCGCCCTGCACGCCTACGCCCACCAGGACGCGCCGTTCGACGAGCTGGTCGAACGCCTGGGCGCGCAGCGCGCCGATCACCCCCAAGACCTCGTGCGCGTGCTGTTTAACGTGCTCAACGCCCCGGCTGGACAACTGGCCGATGTGCCCTTCACCTACGAAGCCTTCGATTTCGACCGTGTGGCCGCGCAGTTCGACCTGTCCATCCACGTCGATACCGAGTTCACCCACCGCATCCATCTCGAATACGCCACCGATCTGTTCAGCCTGGATACCGCGCAGCGCCTGCTCGACAGCTATGTTTTCCTCACCGAGCAGCTGCTGGCGCAACCCGCTCTGCCCGTGTCGAGTCATGCCCTGGTCACGCACGCCCAGCGCGCCGTGCTCGATCAGTGGAACGCCACGCCGCAGCCGCTGACCGCGCCGCTCACCCTGCCCGCCGCGCTGCACCTCGACGCGCCCGACCGCCGCGACCGCATCGCCCTCACCGACGCGCTGGGCCATACGCTGCGCTATGGCGACCTTCACGCCCGCGCGCTGGGCATCGCCCACCACCTGCGCCAGATGGGCGTGGGGCGCGGCGACCGCGTCGGGCTGTGCCTGCACCGTCACGCCGACATGCTCGCCGCGCTGCTGGGCGTGCTGCAGTCTGGCGCCGCCTATGTCCCGCTCGACCCCGGCTTTCCGCCCGAGCGCCTGCACTACATGGCCACTGATGCCCAGCTACGCTGCCTGCTCACCCAGACCGCTCTGCTGCCGCTGATGGCCGATGCCGACGTGCCGCAACTCGCGCTCGACAGCGCGCCGCTGGCCGGGCTGCGCCGCGACACCCCCCTCCCGCCCGACCCCGCGCGCGACGCCCGCCCCGACGACCCGGCCTACCTGATCTACACCTCCGGCTCCACCGGACGGCCCAAGGGGGTGGAAGTTCCGCACCGCGCCGTGGTGAATTTTCTGCGCAGCATGGCGCGCGAACCCGGGCTGCAAAGCGACGACGTCCTGCTCGCCGTGACCACGCTCTCGTTCGACATCGCCGTGCTCGAACTGTTGCTGCCGCTGACCGTGGGCGCGCGCGTGGTGCTGGCCGATCACGCCCAGTCGCGCGATCCCTTTGCCCTGCGCGACCTGCTGCAAACCAGCCAGGCCACGGTGCTGCAAGCCACGCCCTCGACCTGGCGCATGCTGCTCGACGTCGGCTGGCCCGGCCACCCCGACCCCGCCCGTCCCCCCAGACTTCGCGCCTTCATCGGCGGCGAAGCCCTGCCCGCCGATCTGGCGCCGCGTCTGCTCGCCGCCTGCGCCGAAGTATGGAATCTGTACGGCCCGACCGAAACCACCGTCTGGTCCACCTGCTGGCGGGTGCGGCCGGGGCAGCCCATCGTGATCGGCCACCCCATCGCCAACACCCAGGTCTGGATACTCGATCCGCAGGGCCAGCTCTGCCCCATCGGCACGCCGGGCGAAATCCACATCGGCGGCGCCGGCGTTACGCTGGGCTATTTCCAGCGGCCCGAACTCACCGCCGAGCGCTTCATCCCCGATTCATTCAGCGCCGATCCCCAGGCCCGTCTCATGAGAAAACGCTGGGCCGCCCCAAGTTTTCTCATCCCCCTCGGGGGGCCTGACGCGAACGCGGCAGGTATGGGGGCGCTCTATAGAACCGGCGATCTCGGCCGCTGGCGGCACGACGGCCAGCTCGAACACCTCGGCCGCCTTGATCATCAGGTCAAGATTCGCGGCTTTCGCATCGAGCTGGGCGAGATAGAAGCCGCGCTGCGCGAGCAACCCGGCGTGGCCACCTGCGTGCTCACCACCTACGCCCCCACCCCGGAAGACGTGCGCCTCGTCGCCTACCTCGTGGCGAAACCGGGCGCCGCGCCCAATCCGGCCGATCTGCGCCAGGCCCTGCGCGCGCGCCTGCCCGACTACATGGTGCCGCAGCACCTCGTGCTACTCGACGCCTTGCCCCTGCTGCCCAACGGCAAGCTCGACCGCGCCGCACTACCCGCACCCCAAGCCGCCGCCCCGGTGCCGCACGCGCGCCAGGCCGCGCGCCTGCCGTCCACACCGCAAGAGCAGCAGATCGCCGCCATCTGGCGCGAGTTGCTCGGCGTCGAGCGCGTGCAGCTCACCGACAACTTCTTCGACCTCGGCGGACATTCCCTGCTGGCCATGCGCGCCGTCATCGCCATCGAGCAGCAGCTCGGCTGGCGCGTCGCTCCGCGTCGGCTGATTTTCGAAAGCCTGGGGCAACTCGCCCGCCCCGGCGCTGCTGAACATCACCCCGCCTGAGCCCGGCGCCCGCCATGCCCGTCTGCGACGCCCTCGGCCAGCCGATTGCCGCAGCCGACGCGCAGGCGCGCATCGCCAGCCTCGTTCCCAGCCTGACCGAAACCCTGTTCGCCCTCGGGCTGCGGCAGCACCTCGTCGCCCGCACCGGGTTCTGCGTGCATCCCCGCGCCGAGGTGCGCGCCATTCCCAAGGTCGGCGGCACCAAAGACGTTCACCTCGACGCCCTGCGCGCGCTGCGGCCCACCCATGTGCTGGTCAACATCGACGAAAACACCCGCGAAACCGTGGACGCGCTGCGCACCTTCGTGCCCCACATCATCGTCACCCACCCGCAAGCTCCGCAAGACAACCTGAGCCTGTTCGATCAGCTCGGCGCGGCCTTTGGCAAGCTGCCCGGCGTGGCCGAGCGCGTCGCCGCCCTGCGCAAGCAGTTGCAAGCCGTACTGGAGGAGGTGCAAACCCGCCCCGGCGCGCCGCGCAACGTGCTCTACCTCATCTGGCGAGATCCGTGGATGACCGTGGCGCGCGACACCTACATCAGCCAAAGCCTCGCCGCCGTGCGCTGGCACACCCTGCCCAACGTGCTGGGTGGCGATGGCCTGCATCAGCCCGGCCGTAGCCGCTATCCGGTGTTCGACTGGTCGGCAGACTGGCTCGGCGCGGTGGACGAAGTGCTGCTGTCCAGCGAGCCCTATCGCTTCGGCGCCCGGCACGCTGCCGAAGTGCGCGCGCTGCTCGCCGCGCGCGGATTGCGCGCGCAAGTGCGCTGCGTCCCCGGAGAATGGGCCAGCTGGTATGGCGTGCGCGCCATCGACGGCCTCAGGCAACTTGCCGCACTGGCGCGCAGCGCCAGCGCCTGAACCCTTCCCGGATGACCGGGACGGCCCGCTGAAGCTGCTGGCCTCAGCGCCCAAGCGGGGCTACAGTCCAGCCATTCCATTTTCTTTATGTTTGCATCATGCCGCGCATCGCCTATTTGCCGCAACACCACGCCGAGCCCGAAGAACTGGTGGCCGCCATACGCCAGCGTCGTGGCGGAGAACTGCTCAACCTCGACCGCATGCTGCTGCACAGCCCCGCATTCGCGCGCGGCTGGAATGAGCTGCTGGGCGCGGTGCGCGGCGAGCTGGAGCTCGAAGCCGATTTGCGCGAACTGGCCATTTGCGTCGTGGCGCGACTCAATGGGGCCGAGTACGAATTCATGCATCACGCCCCGCTGTTTCTGGCCGCCGGCGGCTGTGCCGAGCAACTCGCGCTGCTGCACGATATTCCCGCGGCGGTGGAAAACCGGCTGGCGTTCTCCACCCGCGAGCGCGCGGTGCTGGCGCTCACCTACGACATGACCCGACGCGTGCGGGTGAACGAAGCGCATTTCGCCGCCATCCGCGCCCTGCTGTCGCCCAAGCAAGTGGTCGAACTCGTCG
Source organism: Thiomonas sp. TH-17 (assembly GCF_057473305.1). Classification (NCBI taxonomy): domain Bacteria; kingdom Pseudomonadati; phylum Pseudomonadota; class Betaproteobacteria; order Burkholderiales; genus Thiomonas; species Thiomonas sp. TH-17. The sequence continues at coordinate 12,587 of NZ_JBYCKI010000200.1, read as the reverse complement.
GCGTGATCGCCACTTACAACATGGTGTCGCGGTTCCTGGTGGCGCTCGACGTGGGCATAGAAGACCGCTCTCAAGGAAACGCAGGGCCGCCCCAAGTTTCCTTGACCCCCGTGGGGGGCGGGCTGGGCGCAGCCCGGCCCAGGGGGCGCTAAGAGTCGGATGCCGCACACTGAACACAAAAAGGAGACGGCATGACCGCATTCTGGCCGCTGTTTGCGCAACAGGCGCTGCACTACCGCACCTTCACCCTGATCGTGATCGGCCTCGTGCTGGGAGCGCTGGCCTTGCTCACCAGCAAACGCGCGCGGCATGATCTGCGAGTGGCGCAAGTGCTGCTGCGCTGGTTTTTGCTGTGCGCCGTCGGCGTGGGTTTTCTGGGCGTGAGCCTGCAGCATCTGCTGCCGCACGCCGCTCCAGACCCGGCCGGTTTTCAGATCGGCCTGGCCGCCGCAGGGTTTGCCGCGGTAGGCGTGGCCAGCGCCTGGGGCGGCATCGGCATGCGGCTGGCCGCGCTGCTCGGGCCGACGGTCTGGATCGTCGGAGCACTGCTGGGCACAGCGGCGGGCGCGGTCAGCGTGTTCCGGCCCGGTGATCTGCTCTTGCCGCTGGTCGGCTTTGCCCTGCTGGTCTGGCAGTTCCGCGCGCAACAACACCGCAGCGTGTTTGCCCGGTCGCGGCTTTAGTAGGTACCCCCCGAAAGTCTCGCTGCGCTCGGCTCTCCCCCCAGGGGGCGAGAACCCCTTGGGGCGGCCCGGCGGGGTTCTCAGCCCAGTTTCCCCCGAAAGCCTCGCTACGCTCGGCCCCCCAAGGGGTTCTCTAAACCTCCGGCTTGAAAACCGTCTGGCCCTGCCGCATATTTGAGGAATTGCCATTTGGAACAACCGCCATGCTCATCGTCTGCCCTCATTGCGCCACGCTCAACCGCGTGCCCGACGACCGTCTGAATGACGCCCCGGTCTGCGGGCAATGCGGTCAGGAAATCCTCCCGGCCGCCCCCGTCACCCTGACCGATGCCAACTTCGAGCGCTTCATCGCCAAAAGCGAGTTGCCCGTGTTGGTGGACTTCTGGGCGGAATGGTGCGGCCCGTGCAAGATGATGGCGCCGCAATTCGCCCAGGCTGCAACCCAGCTTCAGGGCCGAGCGGTGCTGGCCAAGGTGGACACCGACGCCAACCCGCAGGTGTCGGTGCGCAACCGCATTCGCAGCATTCCCACCCTGGCGCTTTACCGCGGCGGGCAGGAAGTCAAACGTCAGTCCGGCGTCATGCCAGCGCAGGAACTGGTGCGCTGGGTGGGCGCATAAGTCGGCGCATAAGTCGGCCCCCCCGCATCGGCCTGCGACTCAACGCGTCGCTTTGCCGGTCACTTTGCTTGCTGCCTTGACTGCCGCCTTGCCGCGTTTGGCCGCAGGCGATGCGGGCCGGGCGGACGCTTTTCGAGCCGCACGGCCCGCGGTCTTCGCCGCCGCCTTCTTCGCCCGAGGTTTGGGCGAGTTCACCGGCGCGGCTGAACCCGCCGGCGTTGCCCCGCCCTCCTGCAAGGCCTGGCTCGCCAGTTCGGTGAACTGCTGGGTCATCGCGTTCCACCACTGCATCGGGTCGAACAACGGCGACGCACCCGCTGCGGCCTGTGGCGGCGGCTCGGCGGACTCAGCCGACTCGGCTTGCGGCTCCTCCGCGTGCTGCGCGGCGGCGGGCGCCGGTGGCGGCTCGGCCACCATGCCCTTGGCGAAGTCCTGCATATCCACATTCATGGTCTTGAGCGCCCGCAAGGTCATGCGCTGCACCTCCAGCGCCTGAATCATGTTTTGCGTCATGCGCGCATTGGTTTCCAGCCAGCTCAGCACGGCCTTGAGGTCGGTGATCTTCTGCTCGATCTCTTCCACATCGAGGGTCGGCGCCACCCAGTTGGCAAACTGCGAAGGCATGCCCGCGCCTTTGAGCAGGGTCTGAAAAAACTCCATACCGGGAATGAAGTCCTTGAACTCCGGAATTTGCGCCATGACGGCCTCCTCATGCGTCGTGCGGGGGATGGGTGCAGCATACGCGCGGCGCTGGCGGTCGAAAACCCGCATCCGCCCTGCAAGCACCCCCAAGCGAACGGCAAAATAGCGGGCATGCTCCCCCGCTCAAGCCGCATCGCCGCACGCCGCTGGCTCGCCACGAGGCCCCGGCCATGACGACCGATCGGCGTACCCGCGGGCGGCCGGGCTGGCGCACCATCGCGCTGCTCGCGCTGGGGGTGGTCGCCCTGCATCTGGCCGCGCTCGATTGGCTCGGCGCCGCTTTCCGCCCCCTGGCCGCTGGCAAACTGCCCGAGCCGCTCTACACCCAACTTCTCAAGCCCACGCCCCCCGTCGTCACTCCGGCACGCCCTGCGCCAGCGCCGCCGCCCAAGCCCGCCAAGGCGAAACGGCCACCGGCGCGACAGCCTGCACCCAAGCCTGCGTCCAAGCCTGCAGCCGACATCGTCCGCCCCCGCCCGGCCGCAACCATCGCCTCCCCCGCTCAAACGCCCCCGGCCCCGGTGCAGACCCTCAGCGCGCCATCGCCGTCCTCATCGGCTCCGCTTCTGGCCGCAGCGTCCAGCCTGGGTGACCTGGCGCCCGCGGGGCCCCTCAGTCAGCCCGCCCGCCCCATCCCCACCGAATCCAGCCCCGCCCCCACGGCCAGCCCACCGGCCTCAGCCGCGGCCCTGCGCCCCTGGCCGCCCTCCACCCGGCTGTCCTACACCATCACCGGCTACTGGCGCGGCGATCTGCACGGCAGCGGCGCATTGGTCTGGACGGTCGATGGCGACCACTACGAAGCCAGCCTCTCCGGCAGCGCGCTGATCGGCTTTTCCTACCGCAGCACCGGCCGCATCGAGGGCGACTGGCTCGCGCCCTCGCAATACACCGAACGCGTGTTCTTCCGCGAAAAATCCGTGCGCTTCGACCGCGGCGACAACACCCTGCACTTCAGCGCCACCCCTACCGTGCTGCCCTTACCGCCCCATGTGCAAGACAGCGCCAGCCTGTTTCTGCAACTCGCCAACCGCCTCACCGTCGCCCCTGGCGACTTCCACCCCGGCGCCACGCTCAGCTTCACCGTGGCCCGCCCCAGCGGCATGACCGACTGGACCTTCACCGTCGCCGGCATGGACATCGTGGACACCCCGATCGGCTCGCTGCCCTGCTGGCATATCGTGCGGCAGGCCACGCAGGCCAACGAACTCGGCGCGCAAATCTGGCTGTCGCCGCAACTGCAGAACCTGCCCGTGAAAATCCGCCTGCAACACTCCGCCGACAGCTATCTGCTGTTCACCCTCGATCAGGCCGAACAGGCGGCAGGGGTCAACCCGAGCGAATTCCGTGCCGTTAAGTAAGCACCGGGCGCAACGGGGTGCAAGCCAGCCTATCAAGCCGGGCTTGAAATTTGCTTTACCCGCCCCATCTCCCCACCATGAAGCGGAGGACCACCATGCAAACCATGATCTATGACTCAGACGCCTTTTGTGTCCTGCAGCTCGACTGGTCGGGCGCGCAGGAGTCTCAAACCGACCACGAAGCCGACCTCTCCCGCGGTGGGTATGAAATCGTCGACAAATTTGCCCGCAAGGAAATTTTTCTGGGCGGCCGCGCCGCCGAAGGGTTCCGCGCCAGCGTGCAACAGCTCATCGCCCAAGAGCCCAGCAGCGAAGAAATCGACGATTTTCTCGACCGCTACTCCGCCCTTTCGCGGCAGTCGTTGCACGCGCACTGAAAAAGCGCCCCAGGCAGACTCGTTCACACCCCCTCAGCCTGGGGTCGCCGCCACGGCATAAGGCTGGGCGTGCGTTTCGCGCGCCAGCAGCACACACAGCACCGACAAGGCGATCCAGGCCAGCAGCACGCCGTTGGCCGCCTGAAATGCCGTGCCGTCATAGAGCCGCGCGCCGCCCGCCTGCTGTCCCGTCCAGAACCGATCGAGCACCCAGCCCAGCAAAGGCAACTGCACCAGCGCGCCCATCATCACCCCCGTGTTGTGCACGCCCGATGCTGTACCCGCGAGCCGCTGCGGCACCGATTCCTTGGCCCAGGCGAAGCCCACCACCATGCCGCCCGAACCCACCGAACTCACCAGCAACGCCAGCAACAACAAGCTCCAGGGCGCCTGCGGCCAGGCCACCAGCAGGCCAAAGCCCGCCAGCATCATCACCCCGCCGAGCAGATAGGGCAATTTGCGCCGACGAAGCCGGTCGGAAATCCGCCCCCACAGCACCCCGCCCACCGAAAACGCCACCAGCATCGCCGCCACCACCCACGAGGCCCGGCCTTCCGACATCTGCCGCTGCTGCACTAGAAATGGCATCCCCCAAAGCGTGGTGAACGTCAAAAACGCGCCGCAAACCCCGCCGGGCGCGATGAACAGCAAAGCCGTGTTGCGATAGCGCCAGACTTCGCCCAGACCCCGCCCGACCTCGCCCAGCGTCTGCGCCTTGCGCGCAGGCAAATAGCCGTCGAACCCCATGTCCTCCGGCCGGTTGCGAATGCGCAGCAAAGCCAGCAGCGACAAACCCAGGCACAGCACGCCCACCGCGCCAAGCACCCAACGCCAGCCGAAACTGTGCGACAAAATCAACAAAGGCGCCTGCGCCAGCACCGCGCCCAGCGTGCCCAGGGCAAGCGACAAACCCGACATCGTGCCGAACACCCGCGGCGCAAACCACGCGGCGGAAAGCTCCAGCAACGACACCCAGGCCACGCCATGCCCCAGGCCGATCAGCGCCCGCGCCACCGCCGCCGACTCAAAGCTGCCCGCCACGGCGAACAACAGCGCGCCGACACCAGTCACCGCCTGCCCGACCACGATGAGAATCTTCGGGCCGAACCGATCGTTGGCGATGCCCGTCGGAATTTGCGAGGCCGCGTAAAAGTAGAAGTAAAACGACGCCAGATTGCCCAGCTGCGCGGCGTTCAGATGGAAGTCGCGCATCAGATCGACGTTGAGTACGCCGGGCGTGACCCGCAGGAAAAACCCCACCATATAGGCCGCCGCCGCGATCCCCCACAACAGCAAGGCCAGACGAACGGGAGGATGACGGAGCATGTGAGGCATCGGGAGCCTGTCGCAACAGCGAGCAAAGCCGCGCAGCTTACCCAATTCGGCCCGCATCCGCTCGCTCACAGGGTGAAGCATCTCAACCCACGCGTGTCGGTGCGATTCAGGCCAACGCTCACACGAAGACCGCAGAAGCACCACTTTCTTGTGTTGTATCAAAACCTTGCGATTTGATATTCATAAACTCCAAATCATGAATATCGCCGAACTGCCCCCCCCGACAGCGCCGAACCTCATCCTGCCGACGCCGCTGCATCGGCTTGCCCGCCTGGAGCGCATGGCCGGCGGAGATGTCGTGCGCATACTCAAAGCGCTGGCGCACCGCGAACGTCTGGCCATTCTCTGCCTGCTGATGGATGGCGAGCGTTGCGTGCGCGAACTCGAACACGAGGTCGGCATGCGCCAGGCCGCCTTGTCGCAACAACTCGCCAAGCTGCGCGCCGAAAACATCGTCGAAGCCACCCGCCGCGGGCGCTTCGTGCACTACCACATCAAAAGCCAGCAGGTGCTCAACGTCGTCCGCGCCCTGTGCCCGGCTGAATAAGTGCGGATCTGACAGGTCTGCCCAGAATTTCGTCTTTATTTGCCAAGATAGGTCGCCTGAACCTCAGGCGATTGGAGTAATTCCGTCGCGCTCCCCTGGAGCGCGATTTTGCCCGTCTCCATCACATAGCCGCGGTCGGCAAATTTCAGTGCCATGCGGGCGTTCTGCTCGACAAGCAGAACCGTCAAACCTTGTGTGCGGATTTTGCGCACGGCCCGAAAAATATCTCGAACAATGATAGGAGCCAACCCGAGGCTGGGCTCGTCCAGCAACAGCAGTTTGGGTTTGGAGATCATGGCGCGGCCGATGGCAAGCATCTGCTGCTCACCGCCCGACAAAGTGCCCGCAAATTGGCGAGCGCGCTCCCGCAAACGAGGAAACAACACCAGCACCTCTTCCACGCTGGCACTCGTCTCTGCTGGCGGCCGGGTATAGCCGCCGAGGATCAGATTTTCCATCACCGTCAAGGTGGGAAAGACGCGCCGCCCTTCTGGCACTTGCGAAATGCCCAGTCGCACAATCCGGTCTGCCGCAGTGTGGGCAATACTCTTCCCCAAAAACTGGACATCACCGGAATGCGGCCGCAACAAGCCACTGATGGTGCGCATCAGCGTGGTTTTGCCAGCGCCATTGGCGCCGAGCAAAGTCACGATCTCACCTTGCTCCACATGCAGGGTGACCCCTTTGAGCGCCTGGATCTGACCGTAACGCACGTCTAGATCGGTGATTTCGAGCATTTTCATGGCGCCACTCCAACCGAGCGCCCCTGCGCCTCTTCCTCATCGTCATCCTCGTCGTTGCCAAGGTAGGCCTCGATCACTTCTGGATTGGCCCTAATTTCTTCTGGCGTACCTTCGGCAATCTTGCGTCCAAAGTTGATGCAAACAATGCGATCGGTGACATTCATGACCACATTCATGTCATGCTCCACCAACAAAATGGAGATGCCCTCATCGCGCATCGACAGAATGGTCTGATTGAGCCCCTCCGATTCTTGATCGTTCAAACCGGCAGCCGGCTCGTCCAGAATCAGCAGCTTGGGTCGTGCAATCAGTGCTCGGGCCAATTCAACGCGCCGTTGCACGCCGTAAGGCAGGGAGGCGACGTCCTCCTGCGCCAAGTGCGCCAAATCCAGACGCTCCAACAGCGTCATGGTGCGACCGCGCAGATCCTTCTCTTCCCTGCGCTGCGCTGGCGTGGAAAGCAGACCCTGCCACCACGCCTGATGAGTCTGCAAATGCAGTCCCGCCAAAACATTGGCCAACACAGTCTGCCCATAAAACAAGCGGATCGTCTGAAATGTGCGAAAGATTCCCGCACGCGCAATCCGGTGAGGCGCCCATCCGGTAATGTCCTGACCCTCCAGAAAAATCTTTCCGGAACTTGGCTTGTATACCCCGGTGATCAGGTTGAAGGCCGTGGTCTTGCCCGCACCGTTGGGGCCGATCAAACCCATGACCTGACCGTTTTCCACCGTAAAGCTCAGATCAGCGACCGCCTGCAGGCCGCCAAAGCGGATTCCCACATCCTTGAGTTGCAGCAGCGCTTCGCTCATTTCTGCCCCCGCCGAGGCCAGATGCCTTGGGGGCGCAGCACCATCACCACCACCATGGCGATGCCGAATATGAAGTACCGATATTCAGCGAAACTCCGGAATATCTGCGGCACCACAAACATCAAAACCGTGCCCAGCAGCACACCCGGGATCGACCCCTGTCCTCCTACCAACACAATGGCAAACAGAGTAACCGACTCGGTAAACACAAACGCACCCGGACTGACTGCGGCCATCAGCGTGGCGAACAAAGTACCTGCAAAACCCGCCAGTGCCGCCCCCAAAGCAAACGCAAGCACCCGATAAGCCCTGGCATCCACGCCCATGGTGGTTGCGGCCAGTTGATCGTTCTTGAGGTAATAAAACACTCGCCCCAGATGAGAGCGATCCAGATTGCGAATCAATAAAAGAACCGCCGCAAATGCCAGCCAATCCAGCCAGAATTGCGCATTCTGGCTGGAAAGCGAATAACCAAAAAGACTGGGTACGCCGATCCCGAAAATCCCGTCAGAGCCGCCTGTCAGATGTCCGAGATTGTTCCTCAGCGCAAGAACAAAAATTGCATTGAAGCCGATAGTCGCCACCAGTAGATAATCCCCGCGCAACTTCACTATCGGTGCCGCCAGCACCGCACCAACCAACCCCGCGACCAAAACGGCAACAGGCCACGTTGTAAAGATCGGCCAGTTAAAGTGTGTGTTCAATATCGAAGTGACATAAGCCCCGACACCAAAATACACGGCATGGCCCATATCAAACATGCCCGCTCGTCCCAATACAATATCCTGACTGAGCGCAACAATGGCATACACCGCAAAAAGAGCAGCAATAAATACCCAAGTCTGATCGAGAACCAAAGGAATCGCCAGACCGATAACCCAAAATGCGGCACCAATCCAGCCGTTGCGCAATAACTCTCCCGGCGACTTCATACTTTTTCCGCCACTCGTTCACCGAGAAGCCCGGTCGGCCGCACCAACAAGATACCGATCAACAGCGCAAAAGTGATCGCCTCTTGCCAGGAACTGGAAATGAAGCCCGCAGCAAGCGCATTGAACAACCCGAGCAACACACCACCAAGCATGGCTCCTGGAATGTTTCCGATTCCCCCGATGATCGCCGCGATAAACGCACTCAGACCGTAATTCCAGCCCATGGTGAAATAAACCTGCCGGTAATAAAGGCCGATAAACAGCCCCCCAATCGCGCCGATGGCCGGGCCAATCACGAATACACTGGCGATCACACGATTCACGTTGATGCCCATCAGCCTTGCCGCATCCTGATCACTAGCCGAGGCCCGCATGGCAGTACCAAACCGGGTGTGATGAACAAACCAATAAAGCAAAGCCATCAATAGGGCTGAACCGAGCATGATGAGCACCTGGATCAGATCGATGCGCGCACCTGCAAATTCCCAGTGCATAGCAGGCAGCAGATTGCTGGGAAATACCCTAAGCTGGGGCCCCCAGATGATCATGATGCCATTCTCGATAAAGAGCGACGCTCCCAATGCAGAAACCACGGCCGACAGGCGATCCGCCTTACGCAATGGACGATAAGCCGTGAACTCCAGCACCAAGCCAGCAACGGCCACTACCACCGCCGCCAGGATAAACGCCCCAGCAAGCAAAAATAAATGGCTTTGTCCTGTTCCCGCACCCATACCCAGCGCAACAAGGCCGATATAAGCACCGAAAATGCAGAGATCGCCATGGGCGAAGTTAATCAGCTTGAGAATGCCATAAACCATGGTATATCCCAAAGCGATCAAGGCGTAGATGCCCCCCACCGTCAAACCGTTGACGATCTGCTGAAGCAATGTTCCAAACATGAAGTCTCCTCCCCATACGGGCCAGCTGTCCCGGCCCGCACAATTCGTGGCATTCACGAATTGTGCGGAGGTCTAAATTATCGTTTTACTTGGCGACCGCCGCAGCTGGATAGGTGATTTTGTATCCGCCGCTCGGTGTCACCTCAAAGGCCACGTAGGGGCTGCCCGTCCGTTCCCCTACAGAATTCCAGGAAAACGTCCCTGTAAGTCCTTTGAAGTCATCAAGTTTATGCAAAGCCGGTATCAATTTGCCCGGCTCAACACTCTTTATTTTTTCTGCCGTGTACAAAATGGCACGCAGGCCATCTGCGTTGGTCAAGGTGAAAATGCTGGGCGGCTCATGGCCGTAGGCGGTCTTGAATTCCGCCAAAAACTCTTTGGCTGCCGGGTAGGGCAGATCTTGCGGGGCCGGCACATTGACGATGACTGCTCCAGCGGCCGCATTACCCGCAATTTTTGCAAAAGCCACATTCTGGTTGGCGTCCCCGCCAACGAACTTTGCCTTCATGCCCAGTTGCGCCATTTGTGCCTTCACCAAACCACCATCGGTGTAATACCCTGAAAAATAAACCACCTGAGGTTTGAGCGCGTTCAACTTGGTCAGTACGGGTGTGAAATTCTGCGATCCGGCGTTGATGAACGCTTTATCGAGAACATCAATACCCTCCTTTTTCGAGTCGGCGACAACAGCGTCAGCGAGTCCGGTTGAAAAACTCGAATGGTCCGTGAGCACAGCAATACGCTTGTATCCCATCGCTTTGAAATATCCGGCCGTGAACAAGGCCTCGGCGCTGTTGGGCGGGGCGTTACGGAAGAATGTCTTGTAACCCCTCGAAGTCAGTTCATCACTGGTACCGTCGGAGGTCTGGATTATGTTTGCACGGGCATAAATCGGCTGCGCAGCAAGGGCTGCCCCGCTCGTGTAACTGCCGATAACCGCCAGCACGCCGTCATTGGTCAACTGACGTGCACAAATTGCGGCAGGTGCGGCCTCGCCTTGGTCATCGCACACCTTCACTTCAAGTTGGTGTCCGAGTAATCCGCCTTTGGCGTTGGTCTGCTTGACGATCAGTTTCACGGCGTCTGCGATGCCCTGCCCTTCGTTGGCGTACTGGCCCGTGATCGGCGCCTGAACGCCGATGAGCAGGGGTTTGGCTGCAAACGCTGGGGCCGCTGCAAAAAATAGTGCGGCCACTGTTACGCCCAACTGGCGTTTGGTGAGTTTCATGCGAGTCTCCTGGATATGACATGCCTTGAGGGCTGATGATCACAGGCCTGATCGGAATAGCGCTGCACGCAAACTTCGCAGTTTGTGGTTGCTTCTACACAGACCCGTGTGGAGCCAAAGGGCTCCGTTTGTCATTCCATCCTATGCCGGGTTCCGCGATCAAACCAGTTGGGGTTGTCGCAATATGTAACTCAAGGAGTTCCCTATGAACCTCATCCGTAACAGCACCTCACCAAGTGCCGTGCAGCCCCCAGTACACGATAAACACCAGCACCAGGGTGGAAATCGCCCATCCCCAGGGGGGCATCATGCCCCACAGGCGGTCGAGCGCACCGGCACCGTCGTCCACCGGCAGTTGCCCGCGCATGACCTGATCGAAGCGGGAGAAAAAGGTTTCCGCCAGACTCTGCGCCGTACTGTCCACCGTGCCCTTGCCCAGCTGGCCGATGGCGCCGCCCACTTCGGCGGTAGCCTGGTAGTTCATCTGCGTGCCGCCGTCTGCCGTGGGCTGCAACGCGACCAGGGCGCGGCCCAGGCCAAAGCCGGCGCTCCCCGCGTTGCCCTCGAAGCGCAGCACGTAGCTGTGCGGCGGGTTTGGGTCTTCCAGTGTGAGTGTGCTGCTGAAGCGCGTCTTGAACCCGGCGACCGCCAGCACTTGCACGATCTCGAAATGGCCCGCTCCGGTGTCGGTGATCGATTCGCAACCTGGAATGCAGGCTTTGAGCACTTCCGGGCTGTTGAGCGCCTCCCAGGTTTTCTGCGGGCTGGTCGGCAGTAGCCATTTCCCTTTGACATCCATTTCGGCCTCCATGTCATCTGACCCAGCCGCGTCGTTCGAGTCTTCGGACGGCAGACAGGGCTATATATCAAGACCTACTTATATTCTGTGGCTGACGGCAGAAGCAAGCTGCGGTGCAGCAAAATCGGGAAACTCCTATTCGGGGCAATACCAATCCGCTCGTTCCGGGCGCCTTTCTTCCGCGCGGGTCCAAGGGTCTACACTGATCGGCTCTGGTGTTTCATCGGACGGATAACCATGCAGATCACCGTGCTCGACGACTATCAGGATGCGGTGCGCAAGCTCGATTGCGCCCGGCAGCTCGACGGTCACGACCTCAAGATATTCAACAACACCGTCAAAGGCGTGGGGCAGCTCAGCGTGCGCCTGCGCGACACCCAGGCGCTGGTGCTGATTCGCGACCGTACGGCGCTGACGCGGCAGTTGTTGGAAAAATGCCCCAAGCTGCAGCTCGTGGTGCAGACCGGCCGGATCGGCTCGCATGTGGATGTGCAAGCGTGCAGCGATCTGGGCATCGCCGTAGCCGATGGGCAGACCGACCCTGGCGTCACCGCCGAGCTGACCTGGGCGCTGGTGCTGGCCGCCATGCGGCGTCTGCCGCAGTATGTCGCCAGTCTGAAACATGGTGCATGGCAGCAGGCTGGGCTGAAGTCGCAGTCGATGCCGCCCAATTTCGGTCTTGGTCAGCGCCTCGCGGGCAAGACACTGGGCATCTGGGGCTATGGCCGCATTGGACAGCGCATTGCGCGATACGGGCAGGCTTTCGACATGCGGGTTCAGGTCTGGGGCAGCGAGGCTTCGCGCGCGCGCGCTGCCGAACAAGGCCTGCTGGCGGCCGAGTCGCGCGAAGACTTCTTCGCCACCAGCGATGTGCTCAGCCTGCACCTGCGCCTATCCGACGCCACCCGCCACCTCATCACTCTGGCCGATCTGTCGCTAATGCAACCCACCTCTTTGCTCGTCAATACCGCCCGGCCCGACCTCCTCGCCCCGGATGCGTTGGTGGCCGCGCTCAATCGTGGACGACCGGGTCTGGCGGCGGTCGATGTGTTCGAGGCCGAGCCGATTCTGCAGGGCCACCCGCTGCTGCGACTGGAAAACGCCATCTGCACGCCGCATATCGGCTTTGTCGAGCAAGATCACTACGAGCAAATGTTTGCCCATGCCTTCCAGACCATCGCCCAGTTTGCCGCGGGCGATTTGAGCGCCGCGATCAATTTCGGCGATTTATCGCCACGTCGAACTTGATTTATTTGCCGATACAGAAACTGGAAAAAATCGCCCCGAGCAGATCGTCTGAGGTGTATTCGCCGGTGATCGCCATCAGCGCCTGATGCGATAGCCGCAGTTCTTCGGCGAGCAGATCCAGCGGCGCCTGTGCATCCAGCTCGATCAAGTGCAAGGCCGCGCCAAGGTGTTGCCCGGTTTGCTCCAGCGCCTGCACGTGGCGCTGACGGGCGATGAACACGCCCTCGCTGGTCGGTTGCGCCCCCGCCAGTTGCAGCAGCTTGAGACGCAATTCCTGCAGACCGTCGCCGGTGGCGGC
>NZ_JBYCKI010000199.1:0-7320 GCF_057473305.1 Thiomonas sp. TH-17 | reverse complement strand
CTTCACTGAGTTTGTCTGATCGCATGAAGCCTCCGAAAAAACTCAAGCTTCACTCAGCACAGACTCATTGAAAAGATGGGTTCGGCGGACGCTTACTATGCACCCGCCACCTTCGTCGACATACAGGGACACCAACATCATGAAACGCATATCGATCCGCCATCCTGTTGCAGGCCTGTTGCTCGGGTCATCCATCATTGCCTCAGCCATCGTGGCAGTCCAGGGGACAGCGTCCGCGCAAAGCGCAAGCCGGTCGACCCTCGTCGCACCGGTCAATCTGCCCCATATCCACGGTCTGGCATTCAGTGCTGACGGCGCGAATCTCTTCATACCAGACCACCATGGGCTGGCGGTCTACGGCAAAGGACATTGGTCGACGGTGCCCGGCCTTGCGAACGACTATATGGGGTTTGCAGTGACCAAGGCTGCTTTCTACAGCAGCGGACACCCGGCTCCGAATTCGAACGCTGTCAATCCGCTTGGCTTGATGAAGAGCGTCGATGGAGGTCGGACGTGGAGCTCACTCGGCTTGCGTGGGGAAGCCGATTTCCATCACATGGCAGCCAGCTACGGAACGTCGGCGATCTACGTCTGGAACACGGGTCCGAACAATCGCATGCCACAAGTCGGGCTATACCGAACGGACAATGACGGCTTTCTTTGGTCCCATGAGACTGCCAGCGGATTGACTGGCCAGATCGGAGTGCTTGCCGTGCATCCGAGCAACCCGGCGATTGTTGCAGTCGTCACAAACGATGGTCTGTTCATCTCGATGGATTCCGGCAGCCGGTTCTCTGCGCGCGTCAACGGCGTACAGGTGGTTTCAGCGTCATTTGATCTGGATGGGAAGCATCTTTGGTACGGCAGCTATGACAAGCATGCGGTGTTGACTCGGATCGCCCTTTCCGGCAACTCGCAAGACGCGAAACGGATCGCGTTGCCACCTCTGCATAACGACGCCGTTGCGTATATTGCGCAAAGCCCCACAAATCGGTCGGAACTTGCGATCGCGACGTTCCAGCGCAGCGTCTTCATCTCAACGAACGATGGTCAGAACTGGCGAATGATCGCGCGAAATGGCGTGACGTCCTGAGCCGATCCCGAAACACGGCTCTCAAGTCCGCCTCCATCCGGAGGATCGGGCTGATGCTGAGTTGGCCAGATTTCGCCCCAACAAGTTCCCAGTGTTGGGGAGTGCACTTCCCGCAGCCGTGGGGGTGCGCGACCGCCCCGTGACCTTTAGCGAATTTCGAACTTGCCGTACATGCCTTGTTCCGCATGTTTCGGCGTGGGACACACGTACCAAAACCGGCCTGGATCGCGTGCCACCAAAGTGGTCGACAACGCCGCGTAGTGCGCCTGCGCAACGTCCTTTTCGCTGCGCCAGGGTAAAAGGGGCTCCACCTGCACCAGGCCAGGTCCCGTGTACATCATGGACATGTAGGGATATGGCGGCGGCGCTGGTGTAAGAATCAGGCCGTGCTCCATGCTGTCACCATAATCCATGTTGACGACGGTCAGATGCACCGTGGCACCAAGCGGCACGATCAATGTCGGATTGGTAAGGCCCGCAACCTCGAAGGTTTGGTCGTCGTGTCCCGGCTGCACGGCGACCATATTGATGGTCACATCCGGGCCGCTGTACGTTACCGTGTTTGCCTTCGCGTTGACCTTCCCTTGATTGTGCCCGTCACGGATGTAGGTCTGCGCTTGGCCATAGCTCAGCAGCCCGCCGTTCCAGTTCGCATCCACCGGGTGATTGGCCTCTCCGCCACCCATCATCATTCCTGGTCCCATCCCATTGCCGCCGCCATACATTTGTGCGGTTGACGCTACGGGCGCCCCAAGAGAAAGCGCAACGACAAGCGCCGCTCGAACCCCGATCTGTCTTTGCCTGAACATGATTCAACCTCGCTTGCCTGGATTGCCGTAAAGAGGGCCGGACTCAGCAGCGTGTCGCTCCTTTGCCCGGCCCAGGCCTAACTTCCCTGCGCCTTCGCCTCGGTTTCCAAAATCACTCGCCTTCCTGCGAATCCCACGGGCCCATCTTTTGAAGCTTGGCCCGCTGCTCCGGAGTCAGCACGGCGTCAATCTGCTTGATCGTTTCAAGGTGGTTACGCAACATTTGCAGACGCACATCTTCCATGGCCTTGGCCGCCTTCATGGCCGCGTCGACGTCAATCTTTCCAGCCTCGAAATTGCGCCAAGATCCTTCTATTGCGGCGCGCATTTGTGGCATTAACGCCCACTGCTTCTTGAACTGCGCATCCTCGATCGCCTCGATCTTCTTCTGCTGGGCGTCGTTCAAGGCCAGGACGGACCCTGCGCCATAGGCCCACATCCTCGGGCCCATGCCGTAGCCGCCATAGCCACCACCCATCATCCCAGAGCCCATGCCGTAGCCGCCATAGCCGCCATAGCCGCCACCCATCATCCCCGGGCCCATGCCATAGCCGCCATAGCCACCGCCCATCATCCAGGGCACACCGTTAGCGAAGCCCCGCCCAGGCGATCCCCCGCCATAGGCGCCGGGGCCACCCCGGTGATAACCAGCGCCGGGGCCATAACCGCCACGGCCGGGAGCATTCCCCCACGGACCAGAACCATTCATCATTCCCGGACCCATCTCATAACCGGGACCATAGGCCGGGGCTGCGGAACTGGCCGGTTCTGCGGCGTGTGCAGCGACGAAGCCGCCTGCGGCCAAGGCCAGTGCAGGAACAACGATCAGTGCACGCATTGTTTGACTTTTCATGATGCTCTCCTTGTATAAAAAGCGAAGCCTGTTGCAAATATGGTCCGCGACCGCGGAGCACGAGAAAGAACCTCAACTTTCAATGTCGGTGCGCCTGCGCTTGTACTCATCAGCATCAATTTCGCCGCGAGCGTACCGTTCGTCCAAAATGTCGCGTGCGCCACGTGACAGCGTCGGGTGCTCACGCCGGTCGTCCCGGAATTGTCTGAACACGCCGAACAACAGCGCCAAGACGACAACGACGATCAAGATCATGAAGATCCAGCCGAAACCACCCATCATCCCGTATCCATAGCCGAATCCGCCGGGTTGGTTGAACCACATCATGATCGTTCTCCTATTGAAAAGTCAGCGCTGAGCAAAGCGGGCCGAAACATCCAGACACTGAACGAGCACATTGGCCAAGCATCACAGCATCATGAACTGAAGTCGCGCACCCTGCAGTGCTTAAACTGGTATTTCATGTCGACAACTTTAGACGCTGATTGGTGCTGTCAGCGTGACCGGCTGATTACATTTGTGTCATGCTGGGATACTCGGGCGAAGTGATGAAGGCCGAGATCAAATGGACCTGCGGAATCGTCCCGTGGAATTGTGGCGGCTATTCGGTTTGTGTCATGGCCTGGCCGTCGCATTGCAGGTGGTCGTTAACGTCAGCTTCGACTAGCACTAGCAATCAGCTAAGAGTCAGCAGTAGGCCCGCGCCACCCCCGAGCATTGACCTGACTATGTCCGGTTACCAGCTATGAGCGAACGCATCGATGCCTTCGTGTGACGGTTCGCAATGGCCGAATGAGGTACTTAGACCCCCTGGCTGCTTTCGCGTGAAGCTATGTGAAAAGTCCGAAGTGGCGATCGGTCAGTCCACCGACGTCTTCCCGCCATCCTCACCCATGAGCCCTATGCTCCAGTCCAAGAATACTTGCCCGATGTGCGGCCATGCAAAGGTCAGGACCATGCCCACCGATGTAAGCCAGTAGTTCTGCGCGTGCGAGGAGTTCAAGGCCGTGCTGACGCCGAAGGCCGGCGAATGCTGCGTGTTTTTTCGTACGGCGATGTACATTTTCCGCCCATCTAGTGTCCTGTCCCGGTAATACGCGAACAAAGTCGATGCAGCTTTTCGAGGATCGAGTCGGCCGTGGCCGTCCACTTGAACGGCCGACAGTTCGTGTTGTAGGCGGCGACGAAGTGGTCGATGCGCTGCACGAGTTGCTTGACGCTGGTGAACGACCCACGGCGGATGGCCTTGTCGGTGATCAGGCCGAAAAATCGTTCGACTTGATTGAGCCAGGAGCTGTACGTTGGGATGAAGTGCATGGTCCAGCGCGGATGTGCAGCCAGCCAGGCCTTGACCTTCGGGTGGTTGTGCGTGGCGTAGTTGTCCGCGATGCAGTGGATTTCGAGCGCGGCCGGTACAGCTCGCTCGATCTCCCGCAAGAAGGACAGGTACTCCTGATGACGATGCCGCGGTTTGCAACTGGCCAGCACCGCGCCGTTGAGCACGTTCAACGCGGCGAACAACGTGGTTGTGCCGTGACGCTTGTAGTCGTGGGTGACGCCCTCGACGTAGCCCAAGCCCATGGGCAGCATGGGCTGTGTTCGCTCCAGGGCTTGGCACTGGCTCTTCTCGTCCACGCAGATGACCAGCGCGTTGTCGGGCGGGCTCAGGTACAGGCCAACGACGTCGCGCAGCTTCTCGATGAAGAACGGGTCGTTGGACAGCTTGAAGCCTTCGGTGCGATGGGGTTGCAAGCCGAAGAGCTGGAAGTAGCGCGCCACGCTGCTCTTGGAGATGCCAGTCTCGGCGGCCACCGAGCGCACGCTCCAGTGCGTCGAGCCGTCGACCGGCTTGGTATGCAGGGTGGTCTTGATCAACTGCGCCACGCGTTCGTCGTCGATGGTTCGCGGCTTGCCCGGGCGCATGTCGTCGTACAGGCCGGCAATGCGGCGATCGACAAAGCGCGATCGCCACTTGCCCACCGTGGCCATGCTCAGCTTGAGCCGCTCGGCGATGTCCTTGTTTTGTTCACCGCTCGCACTGTCCAGAATGATGCGCGCACGCATGCTCAGCGCCGCCGGCAGCGAGCGGCTGCGAGCGAAGGATTGAAGCTGCGAACGCTCCGCGTCCGTCAGCAAAAGTTCGGTCTTCGGCCTGCCTGTTTTCATCGCGGTATCTCGGGTTCAAAGATACCGCACTGGCATGCAAGATTAATGCCAGTTATTTACGGGACAGGACACTAGGCGCACAGGGGAAAGGCTGCTTCCCATGAAAACCCGGAACATCTAGCGCGTGACTTGAACGGTCACGTGGGAAAGGTCCGTAAAGCGGGCGAGAAGGCTCTGGTAATGAACACAATCCCTTTCGCCGTCAGGATTTTGCACGGCGAGGATCGCGCCCAAGTGGCCCGGGCCCAGGCGCCAGAGGTGCAGATCGCGGATACTGTCGCCCTGCGCCTTCACCAGCGTCGCGATGTCGTGGCTGAGCCGCCGGTCAGGATTCATGTCGAGCAGAATCGCTCCCGTGTCGCGGACCAGGCCGAATGACCAATTGGCGATCACCAGTGCCCCGACGATGCCCATGACCGGGTCCATGAAATTCAAGCCGAAGAACTTGCCTGCGGCCAATCCCAGGATAGCAAACACGGAGACTGCCGCATCCGCCGCAACGTGCACAAACGCTGCACGCATGTTGTGGTCTCGGTGGTGCCCGCCATGCGTATGGTGTGCGGGTTCTTCGTAATGCAGCGTCGCGCTGAACGACTCGAAGCGCGCCCCGAGGTCCACGTGAAGGTCGAAGTCGTGTGGCTCTGGAATCTCCTCGGCTGACTCCCAGCAGTCACCCACGTCACGCAAGGCAAAGCGCTGCTCTTCCCCGCCGGTGCGCACCGTGGTCAGCATGACATCAGCCGCCCAAAGGGCCTGCGCACTCCCCGGCTCCTGGAGATAGCGCACCTGGAAGCGCGGCGGAACACCATCCTCGAAGATCCTCAAATGCAGACGTCCGGCTGGAGTGTCAATAACCTTCGGATCATCGTCATGCGCGGAACCGGAGTGACCATGCGCATGCCCATGGCCGTGGTCATGACCGCTGCCGCTGAGCATCCAGGCGCTGACGATGTTCACGGCTAGTCCGAGGAAGGCGATCGCGATAGCCTGGTCGAAACCAATGCGCACAGGATGGAGCAGGCGGTCGACGGCCTCATAGCCAATCAGCAGCGCGATCATCGCCAGGATAATCGCGCTGGAAAACCCCGCGAGGTCGCCGACCTTGCCCGTGCCAAAGCTGAAACGCCTATCGCGCGCATGCCGTCGCGCATAGGTGTAGGCCACGGCCGCAATGAGCATCGCCGCTGCGTGGGTGCTCATGTGCAGGCCGTCGGCGATCAGGGCGAGGGAGCCGAAGTGCAAGCCACCGACGATCTCAATCACCATCACAACGCTGCACAGGGCGATCACCCACCAGGTCTTGCGCGCGTTGCGGTCATGACCTTCGCCCAGGAACACATGCTCGTGGTCTGGCACGGCGAGTTGCGGAATGGCATTCATTTGAAATAGCTCCTGAACACGTCAGCAAGCTCCTCGGCAGCGTCGGCAGCCATCGGATTCTTGCCCTTCAATGGCTCGACGAGATGGCTCTGGATATGTTCCTCGACAACCTCGCCGAGCAGTCCATTGAGAGCGCCGCGGCAACCGGCGATGACATGCAGCACTTGCTCGCACCCGGCTTCGGACTCAAGTGCGCGCTCGATGGCGTCGACCTGTCCTCGGATACGGCGCACCCGGTTCAGCAGCTTGGCTTTCTGGCGGATGGTATGGCTCATATCCCTATGATAGCCTACCCCCCTATCCGATAATGGTTAACGCACGCATCCATTCCTCACCTCAACCGTTCTGGTCGCCCTAGCTGAGATCGGAGACAAGACACAACTCTTGTCCCTGCTGCTGGCGGCCCGCTATCGCGCGCCCATTCCCATCATCCTGGGTATTTTGGTCGCGACCCTGGCGAACCATGGGATCGCCGCCGGTGTGGGTGACATGCTCGCCCACACCTTGAAACCGTCGGTTCTGAACTGGGCCGTCGTCCTGTCCTTCGTCATCATGGGGCTGTGGATACTGGTCCCTGACAAACTGGATGAGGAGAACCTGTCCAAACGCAGCGCGCGCGGCATCTTCCTGACGACCGCGCTGTCATTTTTCCTCGCCGAGATGGGCGACAAGACCCAGGTGGCAACCGTCGCGCTGGCTGCGCGTTTCAGCGAGTGGATTCCCGTGGTGGCTGGGACGACGCTGGGCATGCTGCTGGCCAACGTGCCGGCAGTGCTGTTCGGACACCGCTTTGCAGATCGGCTGCCGAGCCGTTGGATCCATGCCGTCGCGGCCGTCATGTTCATCGTTCTAGGTGCACTCGCATTGCATACTGCATTGCAGGCCCGGTAAGCAGCAGCAAGCTGGCTTTCGACTCCACCGGCTGCGCATTTCAGTGATCGTGGACGCCTGTTTCAGTCTGATCGTGGACGGCGTTTCAGCGTGATCGTGGACGCGCCGGGGT
This sequence comes from Thiomonas sp. TH-17, assembly GCF_057473305.1. NCBI lineage: Bacteria > Pseudomonadati > Pseudomonadota > Betaproteobacteria > Burkholderiales > Thiomonas > Thiomonas sp. TH-17. Next base: position 16 of record NZ_JBYCKI010000199.1, on the reverse strand, counting down.
GCGCGCAAGCGATGGG
>NZ_JBYCKI010000198.1:0-3058 GCF_057473305.1 Thiomonas sp. TH-17 | reverse complement strand
GCAACGCTCACAGCGAATTTGTCCAGAAACCTCTATAAATCCGTCTGCCAATACGACTGAACCATTTCGCTGCAAATCCAGATCTGCCTGCACCGAATCCAGTTCCGCCACCGCCGCAGCCAGACGGCTCCATACAGCAAGATCAACCGGACCCTCCAGGCGATCGCCAGTACCGGTCACTTTGGCAAGATGCAGATTGTCGGTTTTAGCGGAAAACATAAGCGCGGCATGTTAGCGATGACTGCGGGTTAAGTAAAGTATTTCATGACAAGAAGGTCAACTACTAGTATGGAGACGAACTCAGGAGAATGCGTTGTAACTGGACGAGACTCAGATGTTTTCGGGCTCCTGCATCCACGCTGAGATGTCGCGTTGGCCATGCAGCACGCGCCAGACATCAATGTGCTCTGAACGCTCGACGTAAAACACAAGGTGGGGATAGCGCGCCAGCGACCAGAAACGCAGGCCAGGCAAGTTTAATTCGTGGGCGGAGCGTGGCGATCCGGTAGCCGGGTGGCGAGCGATGTGTGCAAACGCCTGCACCAAGGCGTCAATGAAGCCGAGCGCCGCTGGTTCAGCGCCTTCGCTGAGGCAGTAGGCAATCGCATCGTCAATGTCTAGGTTGGCCAGCTCACGCGGAACAACGGGCTTGGCCGTCACCCGCGAGCGCCATCCTTGGCCGCCTTGCGAACCCGGTCACGCAGCCCCTCAAAGTAGGCCGGATCGGCTGGGGTTGCCGGTGTAGACGCCGCACCCGCGAGCAGGAGGCCGCGCAGGCGCAGGCGATCCTGATCCTTGCGAATCAGCTCACGCACATACTCACTGCTGGTACCGTAGCTGCCTTGATTTACCTGCTCATCCACGAAGGACTTGAGCGTGTCGGGTAGGGATATGTTCATTGTGCTCATGACCCAAGATTAGTCGGTTTGGCAAAATTTGGCAAGATTCATGTTTTGTGTTTGACAGCCCAGCGCGAAGGCCTGCACCACTCGACGGTCAACGAACTGCTGCGACTGACGCTGCTCGAGCCCACCATCGTCCAGAGTTTCCTGGTCGGGCAGCAACCCAAGTGCATGAGCCTGCTGTGGTTCCAGCGGAACCCGCTGCCAACCGACTGGGTGGCGCAGCGGGAGATGGTGGCGGGCTTTGATGCCTGAACGGGTTACGAGCCCTCGATCACCCGTGCTTCATCACTGCGGCATTCAGCACACTTGCCCACCAGCAGCAAGTCGCCGCCCTTGATGGTGCCGCTGAAATTGGTGATCGTTGTATCAAAACGGCAGTGGCTGCACCAAACTTTGGACAGCAGCCGCTTGCGGATGTCGGCAGGAATGGACTCCCAGCGCTGGCGGGCCGGCTTGGTAAAAGTGGGCAGTGATTCGATGGTCAGGGTTCAGCGGATCCAGCGACGGGCGTCCTTCCCGCAGCGCATGTGGCCGGAATCCCGCGTGGCGCAGGGATTTCAGGCAAGAAAAAGGGCCCGGAGATTATCCGAGCCCTTCAATTTGGTGGCGGACGGTTGACCATGCGCCGACCGACCTCCCGAGCTGATGATCACTTCTGCGGGTTGCTGCGGACTTGCGGGTGTTTGTCAACGAGAGAGCAGTTCAACGTAGGCCTGATAGCTGTAACTCCGGTTCTTTTTCTGCCCGGTCATCTCCGTCACGATGCCCAGCTCTTCCAGAGCTTTTACAGCCGCCGTTGCTGTGGGAAAGCTGGTGTCCAGTTGCTGCCTCACGCGTTCAATGGTGAAGCGCGGCATCATCGGCAACATCTCGAACAGCCGGTAGCTGGCCGGGCCTGCTTTTGCAGATCGCAAAAGGCGTCGGCGGTCGGTGGCCACTAGACTGGCGATCTCGATGATGTTTTTCTCGGCGTCGCTCGCAGCGGTGGCGACACCTTCCAGAAAGAAGGTCACCCAGGATTCCCAGTCGCCCTCCGTGCGGATGGCCGACAGACGACGGTAATACTCAGCTTGGTGTTGCTTGAGGTAGCCGCTGAGGTACATCAAAGGCTCGGACAGCAGCCCCCAGTGTTCAAACAGCGCCGCGATCAGCAGGCGGCCAATGCGGCCGTTGCCGTCAAGAAACGGATGGATGGTTTCAAACTGAGCGTGGATGAGCGCCACCTTGACCATCGGTGGCAGGTCCGTCGCTTCGTCGTGGATGAAGCGCTCCATGTCGGCCAGCAGTGTGGGAACGTGCTCCGGCGGCGGTGGCACGAAAACCGCATTGCCGGGCCGTGTGCCACCAATCCAGTTTTGCGACCGACGCAACTCGCCGGGTTGTTTGCCTGCGCCGCGAGCCCCATCCAGCAGGCGTCGATGTGCCTCGCACAAAAGCCGCACGCTGATGAGCAGCCCTTTGGGATCGCGAAGTTGCTCCTGTGTCCAGCGGAAGGCACGCAGGTAGTTGGTGACTTCTTCTACGTCGTCAGTGTTGCTGACCTTGAAGCCAGCTTCCTCGTCGAACAGATCTGTCAGCGTGGCCTGCGTACCCTCGATCTGCGATGTGAGCAGGGCTTCCTTGCGGATGGCGCTGTACAAGAGCCAATCAACCGAAGGCACCAAGCCAGACACGCCCGCCAAACGTGCAAGCGCGAGTTCTGCCAGCCGATTGAGGTCGGTGAACACCACGGGTGAGAGTGCAGGGTTAGACGGCGGCAAGGCGTGGGGCACGAATGCGCGCACCGATTCGCCCAGTGTCGTGGAAATTGAATAGGTCCCAGTGGTGCGTGTCATTGAAAGCTGTCTTTAGTAGAGCGCCATCAAATTAAAGCACTCTTTAGTGTGAATAGCAACGATTAAAGACCGCTTTCATTGCCTCATGGCGAATCACTTCGCCCGTTTTAGGAACAGGGCGTTTTGGCTGATGGCCACCCGCAGCACAGGTGGCCGGAATCCCGCGCCACGCAGGGATTTCAGGCAAGAAAAAGGGCCCGGAGACTATCCGAGCCCTTGTGTATGGTGGAGGCGGCGGGAATTGAACCCGCGTCCGCAGTACCTAGACCACCGGATCTACATGCGTAGTTTGTCTATTGGCTTTAACCGCGCCACCCT
>NZ_JBYCKI010000197.1:0-29889 GCF_057473305.1 Thiomonas sp. TH-17 | reverse complement strand
GTGACGGGCACGCAATACTTGTCGAGCGAGCAGTTCGTGCAGGTCTGCGACACCGAAGCTCCAGCGCAGCCGCGCAAGGTCAGCGTGATGTCCAGCCGGGATGGTCAGAGTGTGACTGGGACCGATGTGGGTCGCAGTTCGCAAGTGACCGGCAGTGAAGCGGGCTCCGCTCGTGCCATCACGGGTAATCAGTATTTCAATGCCAAAGACTTCGGCGGCGCTTCAACTGCGGCTCCGGCCAAGGTCAGTGCGATGCAGACGCTCAGTGGCCGGTCGGTGACCGGTTCAGAGGTCGCGCCCAGCCCAAAATTGTCCGGTGATGAGTCATACGGGTGCCAACCCGTCACCGGCGTCGACTATATCGGCACCCAACAACTGGCCGCAGTGTGCGAAACCGCGCCGGCCATCGCACCCGTCGCGAAAGTGGCGATCGACCAGACCTGGAGTGGTCAGAAGGTCACAGGAAGCAATGCAGGCCGTAGCCAGCGCGTAACTGGCAACGAGGCCGGCGCCTGTGCGCCCATCAGCGGCAACAGCTATTTTGGCCAGGGGCAGTATGCCGAGTTCTGCGCGGCGCCTGCGCTGCAGCAACAGCGCAACGTGCAACGTGACAGCACCACGGTTTCGCTGCGCGCCATTACCGGAGACCGGCCTGGCGCCGGAGGTTCAGTAATGACCGGTGACGAACGTGGCGCCTGCGAGCCGGTGACTGGCACGCCTTATCTGGGCATGGACACCCTGCCGGGCCAATGCGCAACCAGTGGCCGTTTCGTCTCGCGCGCTCGACCGGTCGAGGAGCCTGTGCGCGATCCGGCCCCTGTGGGCTTCAGCATCCTGACCCGCGGGCATGCCTCGCTGGGACGTGAGCGCGATCAAGCCGTGACCGGTAACGGCATGGGCTCGGAGCGCATCTCCGGCTCGATCAACAAGGCCGAAGGTCTGATTACCGGCACCCCCGAGTTCCGCAAGCAGGATGTGCAGCGACTGCAATCACAGCACCAGGAGCAAAAAGACGCCCTGCTGCAACGTGCGGCGCAGCGCCTGAGTGGCGAGGGCAGTCAGCAAGGCACCAAAGTTTCGGGCGACGTGTGGCTCGACAAATCACGCGTAACCGGCACGGAAGGCACGTCAAGCTTGATGCGCAATCTGTCGATGCGCGGCCAGCCCCGTGGTACGGGCGCCAATGCCGCCACGTTCCGCGAGGTGGAGCGCCCCGAGGTGCCCGCGTCACGTGTGACCGGCTCGTCGGGCAACACCGAGCGCGGTGCGCCGGTGACCGTCTCTGGCGGCGCACGCGGCTGAGGCGAGGGCAAGTTCGATGAACACGCTCAAGCGCAGAACGGCTCTCCAGGCCAGTGGCGCCTACCTGCCGACGCAGGGGGTCGCCGCGCCGCATCTGCACGCCGTCCGCCCCGCGTTGCATGCGGGCGAGCATGAGATCGACAACCCAGCCTGTGTCATCGGCCCCGGGCAGCGCTGCGAGCATGCCTTGGTCGATTCCGAGCTCAACCGCCGCTTGTCTGATTACGAGCGAATCGTGAGGGCGCGCTTCAGCGGCATCGTTGACGTGCTCAAAGAAATCTCCGCGCTGCAGCACGAGCGAGACTTTGCCGAGCGCGCGCAACAGCTGTCGCAGGAGCGTCTGGGTTACGCCCTGCCGCAGCAATTGCTCGACGATGCCTGGGTGTCAGGCCTCGATATGAAGGCGCTGCATACGCACTGCATCTTCCAGAGTTTCAAGGTCTGTGTGGATCGCACCGACTCCGACCAGTCGCTGTGGCTGAGCCGCATGGCGCTCACGCCGGAGTTTCTCGTGGCCTGTGGCTATCACACGGTGGACGTCACACCTTGTGCCGACGGTCGCTTGCAAGGTTTGCTGCCTTTCGTGTTCCGCATGGCGCCCAACTGCAATGTTTATCTCAAGGCGTATGCGGGAGCGATGTTCGATGTCGAAGCCGATATGGTCGATTGGGGGCATCGCGAGATTGAGCGCCTGAGCGGCGGGATTCCCGGTGGCGAGTCGCAGAACTATCTGAAAATCGCGGTTTACCACTTCAGCAGCTCGCATTCGCATGAAGAGGGCTGTGCCTTTCATGCCAGCAATGACAAGCAGGCGGTGGAGTCGGCCAAGCAGCGTCTGGACGAGCTGCGCATCGCCATCGAACGCACCTATGGTGTGGGCGCTGCACCGGCCATTCTGCTCGTTGGCCTCGACACGGATGTGGATGCGCTGCGCATTCACCTGCCCGATGCCGACGGCGATGTGAATCCCTACCGTTACGTCGACACAGCGGAGTTGTACCGCGAAACCGTGGGCCTGACGGCCGACGCCGCCCGCGCCCATATTGCTCGGCGCGTGGATGAAGCACAGAACATGGACGGCTGGGCGCAGGGGCGCGGCGTCATGAGCGCCGGCATGCGGCAGTTGTTGTTGGCGCTGGCTGAGGCCAATTTGTCGCAGATCGAGTACGTGATCCACCACCATCAGGGCCGCTACACCGTACTGGGCCATGATGAGGAGTTCATCTGCGCTGGCGAGGCCACGCAGTATGTGCAGCTGCGCAACAAGTACTACTTCGCCCACCTCGATACGGTCGAGGAAGGCGCGGCCGATATCGATGTCGGCATCAAGATTTTCACCGGCCTGAACGTGCGGCATGGTCTGGGCGTGCCCGTGCTGGTGCATTTTCACTATTCGTCGCGCGTGCCCGGCTCGCGCGAACGCGCGCTCAAGCGCGCGAAACAAGTCAAGGCAGCCATCGAAGCAAGGTATCCGGCGCTGGTGGCGCGGGAGCTGCTGACCTGCCGCATGGCGCTGTCCGACCGTTTCGACACCGAACGTTGCGTGTTCGTTGACGAGGCGGTGGCGGACTCAGGACATTGAGGGAAAACAGATGCGCATCATGCGAGTGGAAAAGACGCTGGTATCGACGAATCGAATCGATTCGTTCGGTCATCGTCCGCTGCTCGTCGTCCAGGAAAAAGCCGGTGGCACGCGCAGCGTGGCGGTCGATGCCGTGGGCTGTGTGCCGGGAGACTGGGTGATCTGCGTGGGTTCTTCTGCCGCGCGGGATGCAGCGGGCGCCAAGGATTTTCCCTCCGATCTGACCATCGTCGGCATCATCGACCGTTGGACTGCGGAGGGCTGATGGAAATCTGGCGCGTCAAGGACGAGCTGGTTTGTACCCGGCGTGCGCCGGGGCTGCAATCCGCCTCGCTGCGCGTCTTGCAGGGACAGGCAGGCAATATTCAGGTGGCCACCGATCCGGTGGGTGCGCCGGTGGGTAAATGGGTGTTTACCACCTTGGGCAGTGCAGCAAGGCTGGCCATGCCCGACCCGACCGTCACCACAGATCTGACCATTTGCGGAATTATCGAGGGCTGGGAGGAGTGAACCCGTCAACGGGTTTTCCGTGCAGTCGTGTGAGCAAGAGGGCACCTCGGGCACCGGCTCGGTGCTTATTGGTGTGAAGTCGACTTTTAGACAAGGAGTGACAAATGGCTGAACGGATGGGCATTGCCCTGGGAATGATCGAAACACGCGGCCTGGTGCCGGCGATTGAAGCAGCTGACGCCATGTGCAAGGCTGCGGACGTGCGCCTCATTGGCCGCCAGTTCGTGGGAGGCGGCTACGTCACCGTGCTGGTGCGTGGCGAAACCGGCGCGGTGAACGCGGCGGTGCGTGCGGGCGCCGATGCCTGCGAGCGCGTGGGTGACGGCCTGGTGGCTGCGCACATCATCGCCCGCGTGCACGGCGAAGTCGAGGGCATTCTGCCCGAAGCGCCGTCGGCCTGAGCTGGCGGCAGGCATTGGTAATTGCAAACCTTTGAGGAGCGAGAAATGGCGAACGTGAATGGAATTGCCCTGGGCATGATCGAAACGCGCGGACTGGTACCGGCGATCGAAGCGGCTGATGCCATGTGCAAAGCGGCGGAAGTGCGACTGATCGGTCGCCAGTTCGTGGGCGGCGGCTATGTCACCGTGCTGGTGCGCGGTGAAACCGGCGCGGTCAACGCGGCGGTGCGCGCGGGTGCCGATGCCTGCGAGCGCGTGGGTGACGGCCTGGTGGCTGCGCACATCATCGCCCGCGTGCACAGCGAAGTTGAAGGTATTCTGCCTTCCGCGCCGAGCGCCTGATTGGCGCTGATTGGCGCTGATTGGCGTTCAGCATGAACGCACCGACCCCGCCCGCATGGTTGCGCCCAGCGGCGGATGAGGTGAAACCTGATGGAGATTTGGAAATGGCAAGTGTGACGGGTATTGCCCTTGGCATGATCGAAACGCGTGGTCTGGTGCCCGCGATCGAAGCGGCTGACGCTATGTGCAAGGCAGCGGAAGTGCGACTGATCGGTCGCCAGTTCGTAGGGGGTGGCTACGTCACCGTGCTGGTGCGTGGCGAAACCGGCGCGGTGAACGCGGCGGTGCGTGCAGGCGCCGATGCGTGCGAGCGCGTGGGCGACGGCCTGGTGGCTGCGCACATCATCGCCCGCGTGCACAACGAGGTTGAAGGCATTCTGCCGACCAGCCCCGATGCAGAGGGCGGTGGCCGCGACGCGGAAATCACCTCCACCCGCAGTTAAATACGCAGCTAAACACGCAGGTATATACGCCGGTGGATTCCCGCACCCTTGGCTGGATGACGCGCGCACTCGGTCATGAAATGACCGCAGTGCAGCAGTATCTTGCCCAAAGCGTGCTGGCTCGACTGTGGGGTGATGCGGCCTTGGCCGCTGAGCTACGCCAGGAGGCGCTGGAAGAGCTTGACCATGCCAGCGCGCTGATGGAGCAACTCATCCTGCACGGCATTGCGCCCTCGGCCGGCAATCTGCCGCCCGCCCGTCTGGGGCGCAGCGCGGCCGAGTTGCAGGCGCACGATGCGCAGCTGGAGACTTCGGCGGTGCATTTGTATGCAGACGCCTTGCGTCATGCGCAGCGGGTGCGCGATGGCGAGTCGGCCGCCTTGTTTGCGCGCCTGCTCAACGAAGAATCGCAACATCTACAGCGGGTGCAGCATACCGAAGGAGTCTCAAATGGATGAGCTGTCTACCCAATGGCGCGAGCAGGGCAAACCGCCGATGCTGTTCAAGCGCTTTGCCTTCGGCAGTTACTCCCAGACGCGCGCCTTTCTTGATGCGCTGGCGGCCTTGTCCGAAGAAACCGGGCAGCATCCGCAGAACATCAACTTCGGTACCACCTACGTCAACATCACTCTCGATGCGGTTGACGGCACCACGCTGGGTGACGCCGAACACGCTTTTGCCGCCCGGGTGGATGCCTTGGCGGGAAGTTCGGGCTGAGTCATGGCTGCTGCCAAGGTGCTGGCCGTCATCAACCAGAAGGGCGGCGCTGGTAAGACCACGCTGGCCATGAATCTGGCGGCCGGGCTGGCCCGGCGCGGGCCGACGGTGGTGGTGGATCTCGATCCGCAAGGCTCTGCGCTGCAATGGGGTGGCGCAGGCGCGCAGCCCTACCCGGCCACGGTCAAACAGATCTCGGGCCGCTGGGACGGCGCCGGGCTTCGGCAGACTTACAAGGCCTATCAGCACATCGTGCTCGACTGTCCGCCCTCGCTCGATAGTCATGCCTCCAGCCAGGCGCTGCGGTCTAGCGATGTGGCGCTCATACCCGTGCTGCCCTCGCCGGTGGACCTGTGGGCCAGCCTGCGCCTGCCGCAGGAGGTGGAAGCAGCGCGCACGCAAAACCCGGGGCTGCGCGCCTTTCTGGTGCTCAACCAGATCGAGCAACGCAGCGCCCTTTCAGCGGCCATGCAGGATGCGCTGGCCGAGTTCGGTCTGCCTGTGCTGCAGGCCGCCATGCGCCGCCGCGCCATCTATCGCGCCTCGGCGCTTGACGGCCTGTCGGTTTACCAGATGGGCGCCCGTGGACAGGGCGCCGCGGACGAAATCGACGCCATACTCAAGGAGGTTTACCCATCATGAGCAGCATCAAGGAAAAGTTGACCCAAAGCGTGCGTCAGGCGCGCACCACCCAACCCGCCAAGACAGCTAGCGCCCCGGCTCGCGCGGCATCGCCCGCCAGCAAGGCGGCGAGCAAGCCCGCGCCCGCCGTCAAGGCGGCAGCAGTCGCCAAGCCTGCGCCGCGCGCAGTCGCCAAAGCGGCAACAGCGCCCCTGGCGGCAGAGCCCGCCTCGTCGGCGGGCGCGCTGTTCCCGCAGCGCGTCTGGCCCGATTGATTGCCCGATTGTGCTTTTCGCGCCGGTCGGTCCTGAGCCGTCCCGCGCTTCGTTGAGAGAGATTGCCATGCGTCACGACGACTACGTTCGCACCTATGCCCCCCGCCAGGATGCACGTCCTGCACGAGCCGGTTCCGTCATGCCTGCCGCCCACCGTCCTGCGGCCGATCTGAGCGCAGCGCCTGCTAGCGGGCTGGACGCCTACCGTGTCGCCCGCGAGCCCTATTACCGCGCACTGAGCGACGAAGTCGACCTGTATGAGGCGGCTTATTCCGTGCGCCTGCCGGTCATGCTCAAGGGCCCCACGGGCTGCGGCAAGACCCGTTTCGTCGAATACATGGCCTGGAAGCTGGGCAAGCCCTTAATTACCGTGGCCTGCAACGAGGACATGACCGCCTCCGACCTCGTGGGCCGCTATTTGCTCGATGCCAACGGCACCCGCTGGCAAGACGGCCCGCTGGCCATGGCCGCCCGCTTGGGCGCTATCTGCTATCTCGACGAGGTGGTCGAGGCGCGGCAAGACACCACGGTTGCCATTCACCCGCTCACCGATGCGCGGCGCATTCTGCCGCTGGAGAAGAAGGGCGAGATCATTGAGGCGCACCCCGATTTTCAGGTGGTTATCTCCTACAACCCGGGCTATCAGAGCTTGATGAAGGACCTCAAGCAATCCACCAAGCAGCGTTTTGCAGCGCTCGATTTCCACTACCCCGAGCACGAGGTCGAGGCCGAGATCGTGGCGCATGAATCCGGCGTTGCCATTGAGGTGGCCAAAAATCTGGTGCACATCGCCGAACGCTCGCGCAATCTCAAGGGTCATGGGCTTGACGAAGGCATCTCCACCCGCATGCTGATCTACGCCGGCTCGCTGATCGCGCAGGGCGTGGCCCCGCTTGGCGCCTGCCAGATGGCCTTGGTTCGCCCGATCACCGACGACCCGGACATGCGCGATGCGCTGGACGCCGCGGTGACCACTTATTTCTGACGTTCGCTAGCGCTGCAGGCCCCAAGTCGCCACGGGCGGCAGGCTGCGCGCAGTGAGTCCATCATGGCTATCCACCTCGAAGAATTCCAGGAACTCGTCGACGAGCTGCCCAGCGGCGCGCAGGACGTCCTGCGCGCGTCGTGGAACGAGGCGGCGCGCGCCTTTTCCTCGCGCGGTCTGGACAACTTCCTCAAGGGTGCGGCCGCGCTGCACCAGCTTGGCCGTGGTGAAGAGCTGGTGATCACCTACCTGCAGTCCATGCCCGAACTGGCCCGCGCCATCGGTGAGGACGCGCTGCCCGATCTGGTCAATTTTCTGTTGGCTATGGCCTCCAAGACTTCGGGGCAGGTGTTGGCCTTGATTGCCGCTACTGCGCCCCTGGCTGGCCAGCGGCTGGGTGATGAAGAGCTGTTCCGCCAGTTTCTCAGTGTGCTGTCGCTGATGCTGGCGCAAGCGCCGCGAGGTTTGCGGCCCATGCTCGAAAACCTGGAGCGTTTGCTCTCGCAGCTCACCCTGGGCGGGCTGCGGCGCTGGGCCCAGTGGGGCGCGCAGGCCTACAAGGCTGATTTTGACGGGCAGGTCGCCTACTTTTCGCTGCAAAGCCCCGATGCGCTTTCGATGTTGCAGCAAGAGCGCAAGGGCACGTTGTTCGTGGACGTGCAGCGTCGGCTCAATATCTACCTGCGGGCGATGTGGGGACGCGACTTTTTCATGCGCCCGACGGCAGGCGACTACGAAAACCGCGAAGGTCTCAAGCCCTTCATCGAGCGCTACGTCATTCACATTGCCGATGCCTACGATGACTTTCGCCCCCTCGGTCCCGACACGCCGCCAGAGCAGATCGTCAGCGCGCTGGACGTCTATCGCGCTGCGGCCAACCACTGCGCCGCGCATCTGGTATTCACCACCGAGCCCCTGTCCATGCAGGCCCTGTCGCCGCTGCAGATCGGCCTGATCGAAGTCATCGAAGACGCACGGGTCGAGGCGCTGGCTATTGCTCAGTTTCCCAATATGCGTGAGACGTGGCTGGCCCTGCAGCCGCCTGCCGACTACAGCGAGCCCAAGACCGTGGGCGATCTGCTCAACCGACTCGCGCGCGCGCTGCTGGAGGAGCACAGCACCGATCCGCACCCTTGGGTACAGCAGGGCGTGAACCATTTTCGCGCACAGCCCGACTTGCTGGATGCGAAATTCAGCTGGAACGTGGGCATCGACCTTTCACACCCCTTGGCGGCGCTGGATCTAGCGGAATACAACCGCCGCACCGACGGCCTGCTCGCGCTTTATCGCGACGACAACCGCGCCATCTGGGAGCTGGAAGAGTACGACGAGGCGCAGGCCTTGCAGGCCACTTGGGAGACGCAGCAGCAGGTGCGGCGCAAGGTCAGCGTCATGGAGATGGTCAACGAGGTCGACAACGAATACGCCGGTGACGACGCGCAGGAGGTCTGGATTCTGCCCACCGAGTTCTACCTCGACCAGGAAGGTGTGACCATCAACTCGCTCGAAGGCCGCCCGCCAATCTCAGAGCCCTTTCACTATCCCGAGTGGGACTATCAGATTCAGCTCGACCGCCCGAGCTGGGCTACCGTGCTGGAGCGCCATCCGCCCGTGGGCGATCTCGCGGTGATCGATGCCATTCTGGCCGAGCACAAGCCAGTGGTGTCGCGTCTGAAGTTTCTCATCGAGTCGATGATTCCGCAGGGCCTGCAGCGCATCCGGCGCCAGGAAGACGGCGACGATATCGACATCGATGCCGCCGTGCGCGCCATGACCGATCTGCGCATGGGCGTTCAGCCCGACCCGCGCATCATGGTGCGGCTCAAGCGCGCGCAGCGCGATCTGGCCGTGATGGTGCTGCTCGACATGTCCGAATCGTCGAACGACAAGGTGCGCGGCCACGACTATTCCGTGCTCGATCTCACTCGCGCCGCCACCGTGCTGCTGGCCGAAGCGCTGCAACGCATCGGCGATCCGTTTGCCATCCACGGCTTCTGTTCCGACGGTCGGCACGACGTGCACTACTACCGCTTCAAAGACTTCGACCAGCCCTATGGTGATCTCGCCCGCGCCCGGCTGGCCGGCATGAAGGGCAGCTACTCCACTCGCATGGGCGCTGCGCTGCGCCATGCCGGGCACTACCTGGAGCAGCAGCCCAAGCGCAAGAAAATTTGCTTCGTCGTCACCGACGGCGAGCCCGCCGACAACGATGTGCGCGACCCGCAATACCTGCGGCACGACACCAAGCGCGCGGTCGAACAACTGCTGCAACAAGGCGTCACGGTCTACGCGCTCTCGCTCGATCCGCACGCCGATCTGTACGTCTCGCGCATCTTCGGGGTCAAGAACTTCACGGTGATCGACAAAGTCGAGCGCCTGCCCGAAAAACTCCCCATGCTCTACATGAGTCTCACCCGCTGAAGGCGCGCACGGCATGAAAATCTCCCTGCGCACTTTCGTCTTCATCGACGCCCTGCAGCCGCAGCTGGCGTCCTATCTGGCCACCTCCTCGCAAGGCTTTCTGCCCATTCCGGGCGATGCCTGTCTGTGGGTCGAGGTGGCGCCCGGAATGGCGGTGCACAACCTCTCCGACATTGCGCTGAAGAAAACCAATGTGCGCATGGGCGAGCAGGTGGTGGAGCGTTCGTTCGGCTCGATGGAAATTCACTACCGCAACCAGAGCGAGGTACAGGCCGCAGGGCAGGTCATCCTGCAACAGCTCGGCACGCAGGAAGACTCGCGTCTGCGCTGCAAGGTGGCGTGGAACGAAATCATCCGCGCCATTACGCCCGACCACGCGACCCTGATCAACCGCCAGTTCCGCAAGGGTTCGATGATTCTGCCGGGCAAGAGCATGTTCATTCTGGAAGTGGAGCCCGCGGGTTATATCGTTTATGCGGCTAACGAGGCCGAGAAGGCGGCGCATGTCACCCTCGTGGATGTGAAGCCGTTCGGCACCTTCGGTCGCCTGACCATGATGGGCACCGAGGCCGAGGCGGAAGAGGCGCAGCGGGCGGCGATTGCCGCCATCGAGCGCCTGAACCAGTCCGCGACGCATCACTGAACGAGCGCGCCTCCACATGGACATCGATTCCACCGCCAAGCGGCTGCTGTTTTCCACCGTTCGGGTCGACACCGTGCTCGACGATGGCAGCGAGGGCTCCGGCACCGCCTTCGTCGTGCGTCATGCGCATGCCCGGGGCGTGACGGACTTCGTCGTCACCAACCGCCATCTGGTCGAAGGCGTGCGACGGGGCGGGCTGGTGTTCACACAAAAACGCCAGGGCCGACCCGCATTCGGCCAGCGCTTCCAGCTCAACATCGACGAGTTCCCCGCCGCCTGGCATCTTCACCCCGACGCCGAGGTCGATCTGGCCCTGGTGCCGCTCGCGCCGCTGCAGCAGGCGGCTGAGCAGCAGGGGGTTGAGCTTTATTTCGAGCCGATCGACAGCCGACTCATTCCCGACGCAGCCACCTGGCAGCAGTTCGACGCCCTGGAAGACGTGCTGTTCGTCGGCTATCCCAGCGGCGTGTGGGATCAGGTCAACCTCATGCCCATCATGCGCCGAGGCACCACGGCGACTCCGGCCGCGCTCGACTTTGAAGGGCATCGGCAGTTTCTCATCGACGCCGCGGTCTATCCCGGCTCCAGCGGCAGCCCGGTGTTCATCGAGCGGCGCGGCGGACAGGTTTCACGGCGGGAGGCCACGCGCGATCTGCTGTTCGCCGGGGTAGTTACCGCGGTGTTCTTCCGCGAGGAGGCGCACCACATCGTGCCCGCCCCGGTGCCGGCCAACAACCGGGGCATGGCGCTGGGTTCTGAGATGATCGACCTGGGGTTGATCATCAAATCCGATAAAGTGTTCGAGCTCATCCACTCTTACCTTCAGCGCTGGGTGGCCTGAGCGGCGACAACATCGGTCTCAACGACCGACGACCGCCCGACCGAAACGAGCTCAACATGCAAGAAAAACCGATTTATCCCGGCTATCACGCCGACGCGCACGGCATTACCCAGCTTGGCCGAGTGGTGCTTGACGCCTGGGTTTTCGGGCTGCTGCCCGAAGCCGAAGACTGCAAAGGCTGGGACCTGCAGCGCATGCAGGGGCTGATGCAGAAAGTGGAGACGGAGTGGGATCAGTACGGCAATCTGCCCAGTCGCCTGCCGCCGGAACTCGCCGAACGTCATCGCGCCATGTACGAGCACGCCATGAAGCGTGCGCAAGGCAAGGGCTGGAACGCAGAGCTCGACGACGACGACTGACCTTATGTGAGGCCGTCGAAGCTCGCCTAACATGAGCGCTTCGCATCGCCGCCTCACTCCTTACTCATGTCTGCACTCGATTCGCTGGCCGCTTCCACTATTGTCGTGGTCGATACGGCCGATCTGGATCTGCTGTCCCGCTGGAGCGCGCGGGATGCCACGACCAATCCCAGTCTGATTCGCAAGGCGGCCGCTGATCCGCGCTATGCCCGCCTCGTCGCGGCCGCGGTGAGCGGCTCTGCCGACGTGAATGATCGCCTCGACGCGCTGCTCGTGGCGTTCGGACTGCAAATTCTGCAGCGTCTGCCGGGCCGGGTGTCCACCGAGGTCGATGCACGCCTGTCCCACGATACCGAAGGCACCTTGCTGCGTGCCCGCGCGCTGATGGCGCGATACGCGGCGGAGGGCGTGCCGCGCGAGCGCGTGCTGATCAAGATTGCCGCTACCTGGGAAGGCATTGTTGCGGCCCGCATGCTCGAAGCCGAAGGCTTCCACTGCAACCTCACGCTGTTGTTCAGCTTTGCCCAGGCGCAGGCTTGCGCTGCGGCGGGTGTGAAGTTGATTTCGCCTTTCGTGGGGCGCATCACCGACTGGTATCGTCTTCAGGCTGGCGGGGCCTGGGACGCCGAGCAGCGCCGCGGCGCCAACGACCCCGGCGTGCAGGCTGTGAGGCGCATCTGGCATTACTACAAGCAGCAAGGCGTGCCGACCGAGGTGATGGGCGCAAGCTTTCGTGACCTGGACCAGATCGCCGCCCTTGCCGGCTGTGACCTGCTCACCATTCCACCGGCCTTGCTCGATGCCCTGGCTGCCAGCGACCGCACTATGCCGCGTCAACTCGACGCCGCGCAGACGGGCCCGGTGTCCGACCCCCTGCCGCCCGTGCTGAGCCAGCAGAGCTTTGAACAGGGCATGCGCACCGACCGGATGGCCATCGAAAAGCTGCAAGAGGGCGTGCGCCTGTTCAGTGCAGACACTGAAGCGGTGCTGTCTCAATTGGCCGCGGTGTGAAGCGTGCAGTTCCTACGGTCGCTCTTTCGTGTCGTTGCGCTTTTACCTTTCGCCCACTGAAGCCACGCTGGCGCCCGGCCTGTTGACCATGCCTGCGGCGACGGCGAGGCATGTCAAGGTCTTGCGCCTAAAGGGGGGCGAACCGGTTACTGTGTTTGACGGGGCGGGCGGAGAATGGTCGGGCGAGGTGATCGACCACCAAACTTTCCTGCTTCGCACCCACCATGCGGTGGAGCGTGAAGCGGACGTGCGAGTCATGCTGGCGGTGGGCATGCCGGCCAACGAGCGCATGGACGCCCTGGTTGAAAAGGCGGTGGAACTGGGCGTGGCGGCCATACAGCCCTTGCTCACTCGGCGCAGTGTGCTGCGTCTGCAGGGCGAGCGTGCGCAGCGGCGGGTGGCGCACTGGCAAGGCGTCGCCATTGCGGCGTGCGAGCAGTGCGGCCGAAATCGCGTTCCCGAGGTGGCGTCGGTGGCGACGCTCTCCGATTGGCTGCAGCACCTCGGCAACGACAACGCTCAGTTGCATCGCTGCGTGTTGAGCCCGTTGGCGACGACTCCGCTTCTGCCCTTTGCCTCGGGCGAATCAGGCTGGATGGTCTCCGGGCCCGAGGGCGGACTGGACGAAGACGAAATCGACTCGCTGCAGCGATCGGGGTTTCGCGCGGTCAGCCTGGGGCCGCGCGTGTTGCGCGCCGACACCGCGCCTCTTGCTGCGCTGATGCGTGCTTGCGGCTGAGCGCACCGACCGGCGCTATTAGGGCTCGACGTTGGCCGAGTCCTTGCCGGGCGCCAGAATGTCGGTGCCGAAGGTTTCCGCCAGAAACGATTCGCCATGCTCCAGAATGAAATAGCGGAATGCTTCCGCCCCCGGTGACAGCAGTTTGGCCAGACTGTTCACCGCGTACCAGCGTCGCAGCAAGGGCATGCCCTCGATCGAGGGGATGGTCAGCAGGTTGTTGCGCAATTCCAGATCAATGGTGTGCAGCGACAGGAAGCTGATGCCCATATTCGCCATGACCGCCTGCTTGATGGTCTCGTTGCTCTGCATTTCGGTGAACAGGGGCAGCTCCATCTGATGCTGGTGCAGATACTCCTCAAAAGTGGCGCGCGTGCCCGATCCGGGTTCGCGGATGATGAAGTTGAATTGCGTCAGCAGTGAGGCTGAATGCGGCCCTCCGGTCGCAAGCGGGTGCTGTGGCGGCGCGATGATGCCCATGGGGTGGGCGGCAAAGGGTTCGGCGCGCGTAGCTACGTCTCGCGGTGGTCGGCCCATGATGGCGAGATCCAGTTCGCTGTTCTGGAGATGGTTCACCAATTGTTCGCGGTTGCCCACCGAGAGTCGGACTTCCACGTGGGGATACTCGGCGTGGAAGCGCGCCAGCAAGCGCGGCACGAAATACTGGGCCGTACTCACCATGCCGATGGTCAGTCGGCCGGCCTTGATGCCCCGCAGGCGCGCCATGGCGTCCTCGGCGTCTTTGAGCGTTGCAAGAACCTTGCGGGCATAGACCACCAAATATTCTCCCGTCAAAGTCAGACTGACGGACTTGCCCTGACGCTCGAACAGGGGGAGCCCGACCTGCGACTCCAGCTCTCTGATTTGCATGGAGACAGCAGGCGGCGTGAGGTGCATTTCCTGGGCCGCTTTGCCAAAATGCAGGTGCCGCGCAGCGGCGCTGAAGACCCGGAGCTGACGGATGGTCGCGTTTTTCATCAAAATTCCTGATCTGAACATCAACAAATCGTGAATTTACCTTAATTCGAGCCACCGCTTATATTCGGCCTAAGCGATAAAGATTAGGAATGAATTTTGTCATTCACCTTTTCGCCATTGTCATGGGTCGCACCGTTTGTGAACGGGCTCCGAAGTTCTACTTCAGGAGCTTTTACCGCAGCCAATGAAGTCTGTTCATGCGAGTCTCCGTTTTGGGGCTGCGGGCTTTTTGAAGTGACTTGCGCTGATGGACGTCTTGCTGACGTCTCAGTGATGTCTCGGCGACTTCTCAGGGGTTGGTCCGCCGACCGCAGGTTGCTTCAAAAAGTCATCGGGCCTCGAGCCAGCAGATTCACCCGCACTTCTGAAGTGCGGGGCAGGTCTGTTGTCCCTGGCCCATAACCATTGGGAGCTCCGCCATGCAGTCAGGTCGCACCACCGTCTCAAAATTCCTTATCGAGCAATTGCACGGCACTGATGATCAGGCCGATCTCGCTGCCTTGCTCGTGGACGTGACCGCCGCGGTCAAGGCCATTTCGGCTATGACCTCCAAGGGGGCGCTCGGCGGCTTCCTCGGCGCGCTTGACACGCAGAACGTGCAGGGCGAAGTGCAGAAAAAGCTCGACGTGCTCTCCAACGACGCCATGATTCAGGCGTGCGAGTGGGGTGGCTTGGTCGCTGGCATGGCGTCCGAAGAGATGGACGATCCGTATGAGTTGCCCAAAGAGTTCGAGCGCGGCCCCTACATGCTCATCTTCGATCCGCTCGACGGGTCGAGCAACACCGACGTCAACGTCTCGGTCGGCACCATTTTTTCGGTGCTGCGCCACACCAAGATCGGCGATCCCACCGTGGCCGACTACCTGCGCCCCGGCGTGGAGCAGGTCGCTGCCGGTTACGCCATCTACGGCCCGTCCACCATGCTGGTGCTGACCGTGGGCAAGGGCACGCACGGCTTCACCCTCGACCGCGAAATCGGCAACTTCATCCTCACCCATCCGAATCTGCAGATTCCCGCGGACACCAGCGAATTCGCCATCAACACCAGCAACGAGCGCTTCTGGGAGCCGCCGGTGCAGCGCTATGTGGCCGAGGCCAAGGCCGGCAAGACCGGCCCGCGCGAGCGCGACTTCAACACTCGCTGGATCGCCTCGATGGTGGCCGACGTGCACCGCATTCTCATGCGCGGCGGCATTTTCATGTACCCCAAAGACACCAAAGACCCGAGCAAACCGGGCCGTCTGCGCCTGATGTACGAAGCCAATCCGATTGGCATGATCATCGAACAGGCGGGCGGCGCGGCTTCTACCGGGCGCGGGCGTATTCTTGAGGTGCAGCCAAGCTCGCTGCATCAGCGCGTGCCGGTGATGCTGGGCTCCAAGAACGAAATAGAGCGTCTGGAGCGCTATCACGCCGAATACGACCGGGGCGAAGACAAAGCCTTTGAGTCGCCGCTGTTCAAAGAGCGTTCGCTGTACCGCGACGAAGCCAGCCGTTGAGCGTTGCGGCCGCCGGGTCGGCTTGCTTCGGCTGCATCGAAGCGAGGGGCCCTGCCGCCGTTGCTGTGCTTCGCGCCTGATCAAACCTGGCAGTGACCTGCATCAAGACGGGCGCTGCATGCATTGATTTCCTTGTATTGAAAAGAGGCTCGCACCATGTCTGTCAAACATCCCATCATTGCCATCACCGGGTCGTCGGGCGCCGGCACCACCACGGTGATGCGCAGCTTCCAGCACATCTTCCGACGTGAACATCTCACCGCGCAAATCGTCGAGGGCGACTCGTTCCATGCCTACAACCGCATGGAAATGCGCGAAGAGATGAAAAAGCAGGAGGCCGCGGGCAACCGTCACTTCAGCCACTTCGGCCCCGACGCCAATCTGCTAGGCGAACTGGAAACCGTGTTCAAGACCTACGGCGAGACCGGCGGCGGCAAGGTGCGCAAGTACATTCATGATGCGGGCGAGGCGGCCGAATTCGGCGTCGAGCCGGGCAATTTCACCGACTGGAAGGACATCAAGCCGGGTTCCGATCTGATGTTCTACGAAGGCCTGCACGGCGGCTATTCCGACGGCACCATCGACGTCTCCAAGCAGGTGGACCTGCTGGTGGGCGTGGTGCCCATCATCAACCTGGAGTGGGTGCAAAAGCTGCACCGCGACCAGATCCAGCGCGGCTACTCGCAAGAGGCCGTGATGGACACCATCCTGCGCCGCATGCCCGACTATGTGCATCACATCGCGCCGCAGTTCTCGCGCACCCACGTCAACTTCCAGCGCGTGCCGACGGTGGACACGTCCAACCCCTTCATCGCCAAAGACATTCCCACGCTCGACGAGAGCATGGTGGTCATCCGCTTCGCGAACCCCAAGGGCATCGATTTTCCCTACCTGCTGTCCATGCTCCACGACTCGTGGATGAGCCGCCCCAACACCCTGGTCGTGCCCGGCGGCAAGATGGGCATTGCCATGCAGCTCATCTTCACGCCAATGATTCTGCGTCTGATGGACCTCAAGCGTCGCGCAGGTTAACCGCGTTGTCCAACGAGCTGTCCAAACCCGGAAGAATTTCAACATGACTACCGCACAAATCGACACCCAACAACGCCGTCGCCTGGCCAACGCCATCCGCTTTCTCGCCATCGACGGCGTGCAAGCCGCCAACTCCGGCCACCCCGGCGCCCCCATGGGCATGGCCGATATCGCCGAAGTGCTGTGGCGCAATCACCTGCACCACAACCCGGCCAATCCGCACTGGGCTAACCGCGACCGCTTCGTGCTGTCCAACGGCCACGGCTCCATGCTGATTTACGCCCTGCTGCATCTCACCGGCTACGACCTGCCGATCGAGGAACTCAAGCGCTTCCGCCAGATGCACAGCAAAACGCCGGGCCATCCCGAAGTGGGCTACACCCCGGGCGTGGAAACCACCACCGGCCCGCTGGGTCAGGGCATCGCCAACGGCGTGGGCATGGCGCTGGCCGAAAAGGTGCTGGCCGCGCAGTTCAACCAGCCCGGCCATGCCATCGTCGATCACCACACCTATGTGTTCCTCGGCGACGGCTGCCTGATGGAGGGCATTAGCCACGAGGTCTGCTCGCTGGCCGGCACGCTCAAGCTCAACAAGCTCATCGCTTACTACGATGACAACGGCATTTCCATCGACGGTCACGTCGAGCACTGGTTCTCCGACAACACCGCCCAGCGCTTCCAGGCCTATGGCTGGAATGTCATCGGCCCCATCGACGGCCATGACGCCGCTGCCGTTGAGAAGGCCACCGCCGAAGCCAAGACCAGCGACAAGCCCACTCTCGTTATCTGCCGCACCACCATCGGCTGGGGTTCGCCCAACAAGGCCGGCACGCACGATGTGCACGGCGCCGCACTCGGCCAGGCCGAGGCCGACGCCACCCGCAAGGCGCTGGGCTGGGACTACGGCCCGTTTGAAATTCCCGCCGACATTTACCAGGCCTGGGACGCCAAATTCCACGGCGCCAAGCTCGAAGCCGACTGGAACGAGCGCTTCGCCGCTTACGAAAAGGCCCATCCCGCACTGGCCGCCGAATTCAAGCGCCGCATGGCCGGCGACCTGCCGGCCGATTGGGGTCAGACCGTCCAGGCGCTTTACGCCAAGGCACGCGAAGTCAGCGCCGCCACGGCCACCCGCAAGTCCTCGCAGATCGCTCTCGAAACCCTGGTGCCCGCGCTGCCCGGCCTGTTCGGCGGTTCGGCCGACCTGACCGGCTCCAACCTCACCGCGGTCAAGGCCTCGCATTCCTTCGAGAAGGCCGCGCCGGGTACGGCGTTCAACTACCTGTCGTACGGCGTGCGCGAATTCGGCATGGTGGCCATGATGAACGGCATGGCGCTGCATGGCGGCTTCCTGCCCTACGGCGGCACCTTCCTGATGTTCTCCGACTACTCGCGCAACGGCGTGCGCATGAGCGCGCTGATGAAGCAGCGGGTCATCCACGTCTTCTCGCACGACTCCATCGGTCTGGGCGAAGACGGCCCGACCCACCAGCCGATCGAGCAGCCGTCCAGCCTGCGCCTCATCCCCAATCTGGATGTGTGGCGCCCGGCCGACGTGCTCGAAACCGCCGTGGCCTGGAAGCACGCCATCGAGCGCAAGCATGGCCCCAGCGCCCTGCTGCTGTCGCGGCAGAATCTGGTCTCCACCCCGCACCCGGAAGACGCCGAGCGCACCATTTCGCGCGGCGGCTATGTGCTGTCAGAAGCCCAGGGCGGCAAGCCGCAGATCGCGCTGATCGCCACCGGCTCGGAAGTCGAGATTGCGCTCAAGGCGCAAGGCATGCTGGCCGAACAGGGCGTCGCGGCCCGCGTGGTCTCCATGCCCTGCACCAACGCCTTCGATCGCCAGGATGCGGCCTACCGCAACGAGGTGCTGCCCGCAGGCTTGCCGCGCGTGGCCATCGAGGCGGGCCATCCTGACTTCTGGCACAAGTATGTCGGCCTGAACGGCGGCATCGTCGGTATCGCCACCTTTGGTGAATCCGCCCCCGCGCCTCAGCTTTATCAGCACTTCAAGGTGACCGCAGAACACGCTGTGGCGGTGGCCAAGTCCGTGCTGCAGGCCGCCTGAGCACAGTTGGCCTGATTTTGACAACGACCTGCCGAAAGATGACGCAAGCCCAGTTCGATTTGGTGATGTTCGACCTCGATGGCACGTTGGTCGAGACCGCGCCGGAAATCTCCGACGCGGTCAACGACCTGCTGCGTGACCAGAATCTACCCGAGGTCTCCGAGCATCTCATCCGCGCCTGGATCGGACATGGCACGCGCGAGCTCATGCTGCACGCCTATGCGCACGCCACCGGCCTCGAAGAAGAGACCGTGCGGCGTACCGGCACGCTCGACATCCTGATGCCGCGCTTTGCCGAGTTCTATGCCGTGCGCACCGGGCAGCGCAGCCGCCTCTATCCCGATGTGCTCAGTACGCTCAAGGCCTTGCGCGCGGCGCAGGTGCGCATCGCGCTGATCACCAACAAAGAACAGCGCTTCGCCACGACAGTGCTCATGGTGCATGGCATTCGCCACTACTTCGACATGGTGGTGGCCGGCGATACGCTCGAAGCCAAGAAACCCGATCCGCTGCCGGTGCGCTACTGCCTCGACGCCTTCAAGCTGCGGGCGGACCGCGCCCTGTTCGTCGGCGATTCCGAGATTGATGTCGCCACCGCGCGTGCCGCCGGCGTGGCGGTCTGGGCCGTGCCCTATGGCTACAACCACGGCAAGTCCATAGCGCTGGCCGAGCCCGATCGCATCATTCCCACCGTGGCCGCAGTGGCCGAGGCCTTGCAAGCCGTGCAGGCCCCGGACTTGCACCCGGCTGTGTGAGTCGCCCAGCGGCATCTTGGAACGCGCCACCCGATCCCCCTTTCATACTCAACCTTCATTCAGGAGATCTCACATGACCATTCGCATCGCCATCAATGGATTCGGCCGTATTGGCCGCATGGTGTTCCGCGCCGTAGCGCAGGAAGCCGAGTTCAAGGACATGGAAATCGTCGCCATCAACGACCTGCTTGAGCCGGACTACCTGGCCTACATGCTGCAGTACGACTCGGTGCATGGCCGCTTCAACGGCACGGTGGGCGTGGAAGGCAACAACCTCGTGGTCAACGGCAAGAAGATCCGCCTGACCGCCGAGCGCGATCCCGCCAACCTGAAGTGGAACGAAGTGGGCGCCGACGTGGTGGTCGAAGCCACCGGCTTCTTCCTCACCCTCGACACCTGCCAGAAACACATCGACGCTGGCGCGAAGAAAGTGGTGCAGTCCGCCCCCTCCAAAGATGCGACGCCGATGTTCGTCTACGGCGTGAACCACGCCAAGTACGCGGGCGAGGCCATTGTTTCCGCCGCCTCCTGCACCACCAACTGCCTGGCCCCGGTGGCCAAGGTGCTCAACGACAGCTTCGGCATCAAGCGCGGTCTGATGACCACGGTGCACGCGGCCACCGCCACGCAAAAAACCGTGGACGGCCCGTCGAGCAAAGACTGGCGCGGTGGCCGGGGCATCATGGACAACATCATTCCGTCGAGCACCGGAGCCGCCAAGGCGGTTGGCGTGGTGCTGCCCGAGCTGAACAAGAAGCTCACCGGCATGGCCTTCCGCGTGCCCACGCCTGATGTCTCGGTGGTCGACCTCACCGTCGAGCTGAACAAGGAAGCCAGCTACGCCGACATCTGCGCCGCGATGAAGGCCGCGTCCGAAGGCCCGCTCAAGGGTGTGCTCGGTTATACCGAAGACAAGGTGGTTTCCACCGACTATCGTGGCTGCTCCATGCCCTCGATCTTCGACGCCGATGCGGGCATCGCGCTCGACGCCACCTTCGTCAAAGTGGTCGCCTGGTACGACAACGAGTACGGCTACACCTGCAACATGATGCGCTTCGTCAAGCACGTCGCCAGCAACTGATGTCGTAACCACTGCGCGCCCGGCCGGTCTGTCGCAGGTTGGCCGGGAGCAGAACCGAGGAGAGACTGATGCAAATCCTGACCTTTGAAGAAGTGTGCAAGCGCGGCTTCGCCCAGGACAAACGCGTATTCATCCGCGCCGATCTGAACGTGCCGTTCAACGACAAGGGCGAGATCACCGAAGACACCCGCGTGCGCGCTTCCGTGCCCGCAGTGAAAATGGCGCTCGACGCCGGCGCCGGGGTGATGATCACCTCGCACCTGGGCCGCCCGACCGAAGGCGAGTTCAAGCCCGAGGATTCGCTGGCCCCCGTGGCCAAGCGCCTGAGCGAGCTGCTCGACCTGCCGGTCAAGCTGCAGGCCAACTGGGTGGACGGCGGCTTCGACGTGCGTCCCGGCGAAGTGGTCATGCTTGAAAACGCCCGCGTCAACAAGGGCGAGAAAAAGAATGACGACGCGCTGTCGCAAAAAATCGCCAAGCTCTGCGACATCTATGTGAACGACGCCTTCGGCACCGCTCACCGTGCCGAGGCGACCACCTACGGCATCGCCAAGTACGCGCCCATCGCCTGCGCGGGCCCGCTGCTGGCGGCTGAAATCGACGCCATCAACCGCGCGCTGTCCAACCCGGCGGGCCCGTTGGTGGCCATCGTCGCGGGCTCCAAGGTCTCCACCAAGCTCACCATCCTGCAGGCCCTGGCCGACAAGGTCGACGGCCTGATCGTGGGCGGCGGCATCGCCAACACCTTCATGCTGGCCGAAGGACTGCCCATCGGCAAAAGCCTGGCCGAACCCGATCTGGTGGATGAGGCGAAGAAGGTCATCGCCAAGATGAAGGAACGCGGCGCCGAAGTGCCCATTCCCGAAGATGTGGTGGTGGCCAAGCAGTTCAGCGCCACGGCCGAGGCCACCGTCAAAGACGCCAAGGATGTGGCCGCTGACGACCTCATTCTCGACATCGGCCCCAAGACCGCGGCCAAGCTGGCGGCCAAACTCAAGACCGCGGGCACCATCGTCTGGAACGGCCCGGTGGGCGTGTTCGAGTTCGACGCCTTCGCCAACGGCACCAAGGTGCTGGCCGAGGCCATCGCCAGCAGTCCGGCGTTTTCCATCGCGGGCGGCGGAGACACGCTGGCGGCGATCGCCAAGTACGGCATCACCGACCGGATCGGCTACATCTCCACCGGCGGCGGCGCCTTCCTGGAAATTCTCGAAGGCAAGCAGTTGCCCGCTTTCGAGATTCTGCAGCAGCGCGCCAAGCAGGCCCTGTCTTGATTCTTGAAATTTCTTTGAACCTGTTCCATTTCCCTTGAGGAGTCCGTCATGGCCCTGATTTCCCTGCGTCAACTGCTCGACCATGCGGCCGAGCATTCCTACGGCGTCCCCGCCTTCAACGTCAACAACCTCGAACAGGTGCGCGCCATCATGGAAGCCGCCGACGAGACCAACTCGCCGGTCATCCTGCAGGCCTCGGCCGGTGCTCGCAAGTATGCTGGTGCGCCCTTCCTGCGCCACCTCATCGAGGCCGCGGTCGAAGAGTGGCCGCACATCCCCGTGGTCATGCACCAAGACCACGGCACCAGCCCCGGCGTGTGCCAGCGCTCCATCCAGCTGGGCTTCAGCTCGGTGATGATGGACGGCTCGCTGGGCACTGACGGCAAGACGCCCACCACCTACGAGTACAACGTCGATGTCACCCGCCGCACCGTGGAAATGTCGCATTCCTGCGGCGTGTCGGTCGAAGGCGAACTCGGTTGCCTGGGCTCGCTCGAAACCGGCATGGCCGGTGAAGAAGACGGCATCGGCGCCGAAGGCACGCTCGATCACAGCCAGTTGCTGACCGATCCCGAAGAGGCCGCTGACTTCGTGAAAAAGACGCACGTTGACGCCCTGGCCATTGCCATCGGCACCAGCCACGGCGCGTACAAGTTCACCCGTCCGCCCACCGGCGACATCCTCGCCATCGGCCGCATCAAGGAAATTCACGCTCGCATTCCCAACACCCACCTGGTGATGCACGGCTCCTCCTCGGTGCCGCAAGAGTGGCTCAAGATCATCAACTCCTACGGCGGCGACATGGGCGAGACCTATGGCGTGCCGGTGGAAGAGATCGTCGAGGGCATCAAGCACGGCGTTCGCAAGGTCAACATCGACACCGACCTGCGCATGGCCTCCACGGGCGCCACCCGCAAGTTCCTGGCCGAGCACCCGAAAGAGTTCGATCCGCGCAAATTCCTCATCGCCTCGACCAAGGCCATGAAAGACATTTGCAAGGCGCGTTACGAAGCCTTCGGCACCGCGGGCAATGCCTCCAAGATCAAGCCCATCACGCTCGATGCCATGGTGGCGTTGTACGAAAAGGGCAAGCTCGATCCCAAGATCAACTGATCTTTCACTCAGTCTGAGCGATCGACAACCCCGGCCTCAGCCGGGGTTGTCGTCTGTGCATTGCATTCCCCGACAACCGAGCAAAGGAGTTTTGTCATGGCAGCAACCGCCGATCCCTTGCAGCGCGGATTTCCCGCGCCCGACTTCCATCTTCCCGGCGTCGACGGACGCAGCCATACCCTGGCCGAACTGCGCGGCCCCAAGGGACTGCTGGTGATGTTCATCTGCAATCACTGCCCGTATGTGCAGGCGGTGGCTGACCGCATCAAACGCGACACCGACGAACTCCGCGCGTTGGGCGTGCATGCCGTGGCGATCAGCAGCAACGACGTGAGCGCCTATCCCGAAGACTCCTTCGACAATATGAAGGAATTCGCCGCGCAGCACGGCTTCGGTTTTCCCTATTTGTATGACGAAACGCAGGCCGTAGCCCAGGCCTACGGCGCCGTCTGCACGCCCGATTTTTTCGGCTTCAACGCCGATTTGAAGCTGCAATACCGCGGCCAGCTCGACGCTTCGCGCAAGCAGGCCGCCGCGCCCGATGTGCGCCGCGATCTGTTCGAGGCCATGAAGCAGATCGCCGAAACCGGCGTCGGCCCCGAGGAGCAATATCCCAGCATCGGCTGCTCCATCAAATGGAAAGGTGAGGCATGAATTCAACGCCCTTGAGCGCCCTGATTTTCGATGTCGATGGCACCTTGGCCGAAACCGAGCGCGACGGTCATCGCATCGCTTTCAACCAGGCCTTTACCGATGCCGGGCTGGGTTGGCATTGGGACGTGCCGACCTACGGCCGTCTGCTCGCCATTACCGGCGGCAAAGAGCGCATGCTGGCCTATTGGCAGGAGATCGATCCGCAGGCTGCGGCTGCGCCCGAGGCGGCGGGGCTGATCGCCGAACTCCACCGCCGCAAGACCGCGCACTATGTGCGACTGGTCGCCGAGGGCGGCATCGCCCTGCGTCCGGGCGTGCGCCGGGTGCTGGAGCAGGCGCGTGGCGCCGGGCTGCGTCTGGCCATTGCCACGACCACGACGCCCGACAATGTCGAAGCGCTGATTCATGCCACCCTGGGTGCAGGCGGCATGGACTGGTTCGAGGTGGTGGGCGCGGGCGACGCCGTGCCTCGCAAAAAACCCGATCCCGGCATCTACGCCTGGGTGCTCGAACGCATGGGGCTGGCCCCGGGGCAATGCCTGGCGTTCGAAGACTCGACCAATGGCCTGCGCGCAGCGCACGGCGCCGGGCTGCGCACCGTGGTCACCACCGGCGCTTACACCCATCACGAAAATTTCGACGGCGCGCTGGCCTGGTTAGACGGTTTGGGCGAGGTGGGCGCCCCCGCTATCGGGCGCGTCGGCAGCCAGCCCTGGACGGGCGTGGTCGGGTTGAGCGAACTGCGGCAGTGGGCCGCTTGAATCTGGGTTGAACGCGGCTTGACGCCGCCAGCGATACTCAGCCGACGACGCTAAGTGACATCGGCGGCAACAGAATGCCTTGCGCATCCTCTGCGCCCAAGGCGCGGCGCAGATGCTCGACCTTCGGCGGCTGAGCTGCTGCACCCGGTTCGGTGTATTGATCCAGCCGCGCGGCCTTGCCCACCCAGGTTCCCAGTTTGACCCGCACGGCCTGTGCGCTGCGGTTGACGATCAGCACCCGTCCGCCCTTCGGGCCAATGAAGCTGGCGCCGGTGACTTGCTCAGGCGCGCCGGGAAAGTCGAGCTTGACCAGATTGCTGGCTTGTTCCGCAGCCCGGCTCCACGCGGCGGCGAGCGGGCTGGGCGCGGGGCACAACAGGGCCATCGGCAAGACCGCCTGCTTCTCCGGCACTGTCACCTGATTGAGGTTGATCAGCAAGGACGCAGAGGCGTCGAGTTGCGCGCGCCAGGCGGGTGCAGCGATCTTCACGCCGTGGCAGTTGACTTGTAGTGCCGGCAGCAGTTGCGCGGGGAGCACACGCATCACATCATCCGGGCCTGCGGTGAAGCTGGGCGCGTTGTCGGGTATGGGCGCGGGCGCGGCCTGCGCGAATGCAGTGGGCAGCAGGGCGGCAGCCGACAGGCCGAGTGCGGTCAAGGTGTGGCTCAGTCGGCCAGAGATGGGGGAGCGAGGGAGGAAAAGGGGCATGACGTTTCGGTGAGAGAGGCTGCAAAAAAGGCGGCGAAGAAGACAGCTAAGAAGGCCACAAAAAAGGCCGGAAAACGTAGTGGACATTGCTCAGAGCCGGGCAAGGCCGCAGAGTTCAAAAGCCCGCAACTCGCGGTTTTGAAGCATTTGCTCAAAGCGCCGGGCGCAGCACCAGTCTGCGGCTCTGCCGGGCGCCCGGCGGCGTGGGCCAGAGGGCGTCGAGCATGGACAGGGCGAGCACCTGCAGCGCGTCCCACGGGGCGCGCGGCAGGGAGTCAGGGCGCAGGCCCTTGACCGCCAGATCGCATTGCGCGGCGAGATGCAGCAGCCGCTCCAGATCGGGCGTGCGCAGGCGCGGCAAGGCGCGCTCCAGCAGCTTTTCCTTTACGCCCCAAATGCGGTTGGCACGCAGCAGCGCGGGCAGCGCCTGCCCCGCGTCCAGCCCCTGGCGGATGCGCAGCCAGGCGCGGATGTCGTCGGCCAGCGTCCAGTGCACCAGCACCGGGGCCACGCCTTCGGCCTGCAGGCCGTCGAGCATGCGGCGCAGGCGGGCGACGTCGCCGCCCAGCACCGCCTCGCCGAGCTTGAACACGCTGTAGCGCGCCACGTTGAGCACCGCCTGCTCCACCGTGTCGGGATCGAGCGGGCCGGGCGGGCATAGCAGCGCCAGCTTTTCGATCTCCTGATGCGCGGCCAGCAGATTGCCTTCCACTCGCGCCACCAGAAAATCGGTGAGCGCCCGCCCCGCGTCACCCGGCGGAAGGGTGAAGCCGTGGCGCTGCAGTCGGGCGGCGATCCAGCGCGGCAGTTGCGCCAGTTCAATGCTGTCCACCCGCACCGCCACGCCACCCTGGCTCAGGGCGCTGAACCAGGCCGACTTCTGGGTGGCAGCATCCAGACGGGGCAGGATGACCACCGCCATGACATCGGCAGAGAGATGACTGGCCAGCGCCGCCAGCGCTTCGCCGCCGTCGCGTCCGGGCTTGCCGCCCGGAATGCGCAGTTCGATGAGCCGCCTGCCGCCGAACAGGCTGATCTCGCGGCTACCTGCGAGCAGGTGGCTCCAGTCGAAGCCGCGTTCCACCGTGTGGCTCTCGCGTTCGTCGAAGCCCTGCTGCCGGGCGCGGGCGCGAATGGCATCCACCGCTTCGTTCACCAGCAGGGTCTCGTCGCCGTACACCACGTACAGCGCGCCAAGCTTGTTGGCGAGATGGGCGTCGAGCTGGTCGGCAGCAAGCTGCATCAGTTCACCTTCACCGCGGCGAGTTGGAACATCAGACGGTTGATCAGCTCCTGGCGCATGCCGCGATAGAGCAGATCGGACTCGTTGGCCTTGGCCAGCGTGGCGCTGGAGTTGTAGCTCAGATTACTGGTCTGGCTCAGGTCAGTCGGGGCGATCAGCATCTTGCCCTGCGGCGTGGCGAGTTGAAAGCGCACGGTGTAGCGCAACAGGTATTGCGCCACCGTGCCATCGGCGTTGTAGGCCTGCGCAGTCTGCGTTTGCGATTCGCCCAGCAGGGTGAACACCGCCTGCGCCGACTGGGCGTCTGGTGCGATGCGGGTCGAAGTGGTGGCGGCGATCTGCCGCTTGAGCGCCACGACGAAGGCCGAGGTCTCGGCGCCCGCCACATACAGCGTGCTGAACGACAGATTAGTCGAGCCGCGCAACTGAAAACCGCAGGCGCTCAAGGCCAGAAGCGGTGCGAAGGCGAGGACGCTGCGACGCTTCATTCAGACCACCACATTGACCAGCCGGCCCGGCACCACGATGACCTTCTTTGCGGCCTTGCCCTCGCTGAACTTGGCGAAGTCGGCGCTGGCCAGTGCGGCGGCTTCGATCGTGGCCTTGTCGGCACTGGCCGCCACCTGAATGGCGCCGCGCAACTTGCCGTTGACTTGCAGCATGAGTTCGATCGTGTCTTGCAACAGCGCGGCCTCATCGACCTGCGGCCAGGGTGCGTCGAGCAGATCGCCGAACTCGGCGGCATAGCCGAGTTCCTGCCACAAGGCGTGGGCGATGTGCGGCGTGGCGGGGTAGAGCACGCGCAGCAGAATGCCGAAGCCTTCGCGCAGCGCGGCCGATATGCCTGCGGCAGCAGCGTCGGCGCCTTCCAGTGCGTTGAGCAGTTTCATCGCGCCCGACACTACGGTGTTGTATTGCATGCGGCCGTAGTCGAAATTCACTTGCTGCAAGGTCTGGTGCACTTCGCGGCGCAGCTTGCGGGCGGCTTCATCGGGCTCGGCTTCGGACGAGGCCAGGGCGCTGAGCTTCAGCCCGAAGGCCCACACCCGCTTGAGGAAGCGATGCGCGCCTTCCACCGCGGCGTCGTTCCACTCCAGCGTGGCCTCGGGCGGAGCGGCGAACATGGTGAACAGGCGTGCGGTATCGGCGCCGAAGCGGTCGATCAGGTCTTGCGGATCGACGCCGTTGTTCTTGCTCTTGCTCATGGTGCCCACGCCGCCGTAGTCCACTGCCGAGCCGTCGGCCTTGAGATTGGCGCCAGTGATCTTGCCCTGCGCGTCAAACACGTTCTCGACCTCGTGCGGCCAGAAATACTCGATGCCGCCCTGCGGGGTTTTGCGCGAGTAGATGTGGTTGAGCACCATGCCCTGCGTGAGCAGGCGGGTGAAGGGTTCGTCGGCCTTGACCAGTCCGAGGTCGCGCATCACCTTGGTCCAGAAGCGCGCATACAGCAGGTGCAGGATGGCGTGCTCGATGCCGCCGATGTACTGGTCCATCGGCATCCAGTAGTCGGTGCGGCCGTCCACCATGGCGCCGTGGTTGTCGGCGCAGGTGTAGCGCATGAAGTACCAACTCGAATCGACGAAGGTGTCCATCGTGTCGGTTTCGCGCTTGGCCGGTTTGCCGCACTGCGGGCAGGCCACATCGACGAACGCTGCACAAGTGTGCAGCGGATTGCCACTGCCGTCGGGAATCAGGTCTTCGGGCAGGACGACCGGCAGGTCTTTTTCCGGCACCGGCACCGCGCCGCAATCCGGGCAGTGGATGATGGGAATGGGTGTGCCCCAATAGCGCTGGCGGCTCACGCCCCAGTCGCGCAGCCGCCAGGTGGTGCGCTTCTCTCCCAGGCCTTTGGCAGCGAGCAGTTCGGCGACTTTGTCCACGGCGTCTTTGTAGGGCTGCCCATCGAGCTCGCCCGAGTTGACACAAACCGCGCGCTGTTTGTCGCCATACCACTCGGCCCAGGCGTCGGCGCTGAAGATCTCGCCTTCCACCGCGACGACTTGCTGAATGGGCAGGCCGTATTTTTTGGCGAAGGCAAAGTCGCGTTCATCATGCGCGGGCACGCCCATCACCGCGCCGTCGCCGTAGCTCATCAGCACATAGTTGCCGACCCACACCGGCACTTGAGCGCCGGTGAGCGGATGCGTGACGAACAGCCCGGTGGGCATGCCCTCTTTTTCTTTCAGCGCCAGTTCGGCTTCGGTGGTGCCGCCCTGCTGGCAGCGCTCGATGAACGCGGCGAGTTCGGCATGGCCCGCCGCGGCGTGCGCGGCCAGCGGGTGCTCGGGCGCCACGGCGCAGAAGGTCACGCCCATGATGGTGTCCGCCCGGGTGGTGAACACGTACATGCGGCCGTCCTGGATCAGCTCACCTTGCGCGTCGCGGATCACATGCGTGAAAGCGAAGCGCACGCCGCTGCTCTTGCCGATCCAGTTCTCCTGCATCAGCCGCACCCGCTCGGGCCAGCCGGCGAGGTAGTTCGTGTCTTCGGGATCGGCCACGGCGGCCAGCAGTTCTTCGGCGTAGTCGGTGATCTTGAGGTAGTAGCCGGGGATTTCGCGCTTTTCCACCGCGGCGCCCGAGCGCCAGCCGCGCCCGTCGATCACCTGCTCATTGGCCAGCACGGTCTGGTCCACCGGGTCCCAGTTCACCACCTGGGTGCGGCGCTCGGCGATGCCTTTTTCCAGCATCTTGAGGAACAGCCACTGGTTCCACTTGTAGTACTCGGGCGAGCAGGTCGCTACTTCGCGGCTCCAGTCGATGGCCAGACCCATGGCTTTCATCTGCCGCTTCATATAGGCGATGTTGTCGTAGGTCCACTTCGCCGGGGGAACCTTGTTTTTCATCGCCGCGTTTTCAGCCGGCAGACCGAAGGCGTCCCAGCCCATCGGCATGAGCACGTTGTGCCCGTTCATCCGCAGGTGGCGGGTGAGCATGTCGTTGATGGTGTAGTTGCGCACATGGCCCATGTGCAGCTTGCCCGAGGGGTAGGGCAGCATGGAGCAGGCGTAGAACTTTTCGCCCGGCTTGTCTTCGCGCACGCGGTAGGCGTCGGTGCTTTGCCAGTGGGCTTGCGCGGCGGCTTCCACCGCGCTGGCGTCATACTTCTCGTTCATCGTGAGGCTTGCAGGTTGAGGCCGCGCGGGCGCCCGGATAAGGATAAGAAAGCGGGCTGCGGCGTGAGGCTGCATGTTAGTGGTCGCGAGGCCGCTTGCGCCCGCACGCAAGCCGGTCTCCAATAAGGCCTTGCACCGACGACCCATCATCATGTCCCAGACTTCTACTGATTCTCAGCTGCCTCGCATTGTCATCGTCGGAGGCGGCGCCGGCGGGCTGGAACTGGCTACGCGGCTGGGCGACACCCTGGGTCGTCGCCGTCAGGCCGACATCACGCTGATCGAACGCGGCCGCAGTCATCTCTGGAAACCGCTGCTGCACCAGGCGGCGGCCGGCACCCTGGGCATCGACGACAACGAGCTGAACTACCTCGCCCAATCCACCTGGCATCACTTCAAGTACCGCCT